>NZ_JBBCIR010000012.1:0-46658 GCF_037189885.1 Paludisphaera sp. | reverse complement strand
CGGAGATAGCGCCGGCCGCGCCCGCCATGAACCGGCGCTATCTCCGAAGCGCGCCGGCCCTCAGCCGCCGCTGGCGCGGCTGCCCTCTCCCGGGGGGAGAGGGGACTTCCGGTTCAATCTTCCGGCCCCTCTCCCTCCTTCGCCTCCGGCCTTCGCAGCGCCGGCAGCTCGATGGTGAAGGTGGAGCCCTGTCCGGGCTGGCCGACGACGTGGATGGCGCCGCCGTGCTCGCGGACGATCTTCTGGGAGACGGGGAGGCCCAGGCCGGTGCCGCGGGAGCCCTTGTTGCTGGTGAAGATCTGGAACATGCCGGGGATGTCGGCCTCGTCCACGCCGCGGCCGTTGTCCCGGACGAGGATCCTCGCGACGCCGGCGTCGGCGTCGTGGCGGATCGAGACGACCACGCGGGCGTCGACGGCCCCCTCGGCGGCGTCGATGGCGTTGGTCACGACGTTCAGCACGGCGCGGTGGATTCCGTCGGGGTCGACCCAGATCTTGGGCAGGTCGGGGGCCGGCTCCCAGTCGAGCGCCACCTCGAACTCCGCGGCGCGGGCGCGCATCAGCTCGACCACGTCGTCGACGGTCTCGTTCAGGTCGGTCGGCTCCAGCGCCGGCTCGCGGTCCTTGGAGAACGAGAGCATGTCCATGACGAGGTTGTAGATCTTCGTCTGGTTCTTCTCGACGATCGTCCAGCCCCGTCGGACGATGGATTCGTCTTTCTCCTTGAGCCCCAGGTCGATCAGGTAGCTCCCCCCGCGCACGCCTTGCAGGATGTTCTTGATGTGGTGCGACAGCGTGGCGATCGTCTGGCCGACGGCGGCGAGGCGCTCGGCCTGGATCTTGTCGTGGTAGAACGTGGTGTTCTCGATCGCCAGGCCCGCCTGGTGGCCGATCGCCACCATCAGCATCAGGTGATCCTGCGAGAACTTGCCGTGCCGCGCCGGGTTGCCGGCGGCGAGCAGGGCGGAGCCGTCGGCCTGGATGTCGGCGTAGAGGACCCCCAGCGTCGTGTGGCGGCCCTGCACCGGGACGCAGATGGCCTCTCGGATGCGGAAGTCGACGATCGACTCGGCCGGGCCGAACCGCTGGTCCCCCGGCGCGTCGGTGGTGACGACCCCCTGCCCCTGCTCCAGCACGTAGTCGGTGATGGTGCTGGAGATGGTCATCCGCTCGCCCGCCTCGGCCGGCGTCCGCCAGCGGACGGCCTTCGGGATCAGCGTCCCCGCCTCGTCGCGCAGGAGGATGGCGCCGCGGTCGGCCCCGATGGACTCGAAGACCAGTTCGAGCACCTGGGGCAGCAGCGAATCGACGTCCAGGATGTTGCTGACGGCCTGCGTGGCGCGGTACATGACCGACAGGCTCATCAGCCGCTCGCGCAGCCACCCCGCGGCGCCGTCGGGCTGGGCCAGGACCCGCGAGCCCTCGTCCGACGGGATGCTCCGCAGGATCGCCGACCGGTCCTCCGGGCTGCTCTTGCTCAGCAGGTCCACCCGCGCCGTGAGGTCGCGCCGGTTCCCCAGCGAGCCCTCGTTGTAGAGCATGACCGTCTGGCCGAGCTGGAGCCGGTCCCCGGTGCGCAGGGGGGCCTGGTCGACCATGTGCCCGTTGACGAACGTGCCATTGGCCGAGCCCAGGTCGACCACCCGATACTGCTCGTCGTCGAGCCGGATCTCGGCGTGCCGGCGCGAGACCTCGGTGTCGTGCAGCCGGATGGCGTTGGAGTGATCGCGTCCCAGGGCGATCGGGCCGGACCGCAGCTCGAATCGCTTGCCCTGATCGGCCCCCTGGATGACGAACAAGGAGGCCACGTCGGTTCGATCTCCCCGCGCGCGTGAGGCTTCCGCTGGTTTATCCGATGCAAGTCACCGTAACCCATGCCAGAAGCGCCGTCAACGGACCGCGCGACCGCGTGTTCACGCGAGCGCGATTCGGGAATCGCGACGATTGATGGTTGGCGCGGCCGGCGTTCCCTGTTGAACGAGCGTGCAACGCGCGTCCCCTCTCCCCCCGGGAGAGGGCGGCCCGGAGGGCCGGGTGAGGGCCGTCGCGTTTCGGAAGTAGTGACGGTTCATCCCATGCGCGGCCGGCGCGACCCCCGAAGCGCCACGGCCCTCACCCGCCGCTGGCGCGGCCGCCCTCTCCCGGCGGGAGAGGGGACGAATCTCGGGCCGGAGGCCCAGCTTGGAATTGTGGCCCTGGTCGCTCCCCCTTCACGCCTGCGGGGTGAACAGGATGATGTCCACCCGCCGCGAGGGCGCCTGGGCCGTCTCGTCCTCGAACCGGGGGGGCTCGGCGCCGAAGCCGACGGCGGCGATCTTGCGCTTGCGGAACCAGCCGGCGGAGTCGACGCCGTGGCGGTCGATCAGGTATTTGCGGACGGCGTCGGCCTGCTCCTGCGTGAGCGCCTCGTCCAGCTCGGGTTCGGGGCCGGGCTCGGTGAAGGCGGCGATGACGATCTCGGAGCGACTCCGGCCGGATGCCTTGGACCATCGCCCCACCTCGTCCAGCCGGGTCCGGCCGACGGGCGTGAGGATCGCGCGGCCGGGCTCGAACAGCTCCTCGGCGGTCAGCGTGCGGCTCTCGCGATGCGAGCCGGGGCGATACAGGACCTTGTCGCGCTCGTAGTACGCCCGCGATTCGAAGTATCGCGAGATCGGCCAGGTCTGCTTCACGGCCATGAGGTCGTCGTCGAGCTTCTCGACGGCCTTCTCGCCGCGGCGGGTCAGGGCGACGAGGTTGTCGTACACGTCGTCGTCGCGGATCAGCTTGCCCAGGCTCCCCTTGCCGTCGCGGACGTCGGCGGCCAGCGCGGCCAGGTGCTCCAGCCCGGCGCGGGCCTCCGTCGCGGTCGCGTCGAACTCCCGCAGCGACTCCCCCGCGCGCCTCATCAGGTCGGCCAGGTCCGCCGCCGGCTCGGAGCGGATCAGGGCCCCGTCGGCGACGGCCGGCGCGTCGGGCTCGCCGGGCTTGAGGTCGACGACCCGCGCCCCGATCATCCCCTCGACCACGATCCGCGCCGTGGCGTCCTCGCGGACCAGCCGGCGCAGGGATTCGTCGATCCGCAGCACGAGTTCCACCGGGTCGCCGGGCCGCCCCGGCGGGACGACCTTCGCCACCACCCCCGCGTCGATCCCCTGGAACCGCACGCGATGGCCCGGCTCCACCCCCACCACGTTCGGGAACTGGGCCCGGACGTGGAACGTCGGCTGGACCTGCCAGCGTCGGTTGGCGACCTGGAACACCCCGAACCCCGCGAGCGCCAGCACCCCCGCCGCGAACGCGACGTTCGCCAGCACCCGCCACCGCCCCATGCCCCGCGCCATGTCGCACCGCCCTTCCGCCTCGGCCCGGGATCGGCCCCTCCGCGTCCTCTATCCTCCACGGGACCACTCCCATGATTCGCCTCGCCCGCGCGGACGACAAGTCGTGGATCGCGTTCGGGAGGGGCTTTCGGGCCGCCTGGTCGCCCGGCCGCTTGCCGAGGGTCGGCCGTCCCGCGGATAATCAGGGTCGCCGAAGAACCTCGGCGTCCTCGCCCGCGACGCCGCTCGACCCGTCCCCGGGAGTCCGCATCATGATGGGGTTGTCCATCGTCGCCGCCGTTCTGGCATGGCAGATCCCGGCGGCCGACGCCCCGGGCCGGGACGCGCCGGCTGTGCCTCGGCCGGAGATCGTCTCGGCGTCCGAATGGGGGTCGAAGCCCCAGGAGATCCCGGATTCCCGCAAGCACTCGCCGGAATTCGTGACCATCCACCACGCCGGCGTGACCTGGACCGCCAAGGTCGAGCCGGAAGTGTTCGTGCGGAACATGCAGTCGTGGGGCCAGAGGGAGAAGGGCTGGCCCGACCTGCCCTACCACTTCCTGATCGCCCCCGACGGCCGGATCTTCGAGGGCCGCCCGCTCGACTACGAGCCCGAGTCCAACACGAAGTATCCGCTGAAGGGGAACATCGGCGTCGAGATGATGGGCGACTTCGGCTCCCAGCGCCCCGACCCGCGCCAGGTCGCCTCGTGCGTCAAGCTGACGGCCTGGCTCCGCGAGCGATACCGCATCGACCAGTCTCGGGTCCGCGGCCACAAGGACGCCGCCTCCGGCCAGACCAGTTGCCCCGGCAAGGACTTCGACCGCTACCTGCGAGACGGCCAGTTCCACCGATGGGTCCAGGAGACCCTCGACGGGAAGGCCCCCGAAATCGACCCCGGCCCGCCCCTCCCCGACGGCCCGACCCAGCCCATCCCGGCGTCCCCGCCGGCGGGGTGACGCATTCGCCGGGCTCGCCGGGCCTCGGGCCAGGATTGACCCTCTCCGCTGAAGAGATCTTCCTCCGCCATGGAGCACGAACCCGACCCCGAGCTCGATTTCCTGCTACAGCCCGGCGAGACCGTCGTCTGGTCGTGGCGGGAGCCCTGCCCCAGGCGCCGGGGCATGCAACTGGCCCTCTGCGGCGCCGTGTTCGCCGTCATGGGCTTGGTGGCCCTAAGACCCGACGTTCCAAGGGACAAGCAGGGCCGAATTGTCCATTGGTGGAAGCCGGTCGCGCGCGCCTGGACGGCCTTCGGGGGGTGCGGGATCGTGGCCGGGCTGATCCGGTCAAGGGCCCGCCCGGTCCGTTATGTGTTGACCGGCCAACGGGCCATCGTCGTGAGGCCGCGGTTCCTCCGAAGGACGAGAAATCTCTCGTTCGGCCCCGAACGAATGAGGGTCTGGGAGGGTAGCGACGGGAAGGGCGACGTGGTCTTCCAGGATTGGCCGTTCAGGGAAGGCTTCCTCGACATCGAAGACGTCCGGCGTGTCGAATCGCTCGTCAGGCTGACGTTGAAGAAGGGCTGATGAGCCGCATCCTGGAATTCCGCGATTCATGAAATCCTCTCGCACGATGGAGTGATCATGTGAAAGGAAGGCCTGTCGGCTCTTTGACAATTCGCATGCGGACAATGAGGCGAGTGCCCACGGCCGTCGTCGGGGTGCCCTGGGAGCGGACGTAGTTCTTGGGAAGGGCACGCCGAATGATCAAATGGGGGGGACGATCGGCACGACCATCGGAGTTCGAGGGGCCTCCCCCGGTCGACGGCCCGGTCGGCGTTCCGAACTGCAATGCTCGGCGGGCAGGCTCCCCATCGTCTAATCGCTGCGTGGTCCGTCCTTCCCCATCAGGGAGAAGGACGTTCGCTCATAGCGAAAATCACTTCGAAGCACGCGAGCGAACCCACGCGAAATCGAGGTCAATCCCCTTCGTCGCAACGACTTGCGCCGTTGGATTCGTTCGTCGCCCACGGCGAACGAAGCCAACCCCCGGCGTCACGCCGGGGCGACGGGGGGGGACCAGGTGGGGAGGTCGCAGAGGCCGCCGCCGAGGAAGATGTGGTGCCAGAGCTGGGTGGTCGCCACGCAGGTCAGGCCGACGTCGAAGACGCCGCGGGCGACCGTGATCCGCGGCATCCGGGCCTGGATGGCCCGCTGGCGGGCGACGGCGGCGGGGTCGAAGTAGCCGGTCCTGGCGAGCGATTCCGGGCTCAACAACTGGTCCACCCACGCCGGCCGCTGGGGGCCGATGAACGTGCCCGACATGCTGGCGCGGAACATCGTCTTGGGGCGGTTGGCGATCTTCGGGGGGAGGATCCGCGCGGCCACCTGGCGCAAGAGCCACTTCTCCGTGAACCCGCGGAGCTTGTACTCCGGGGCCAGCGTCCGGGCGAAGTCGACCACGTCGTCGTCGAGGAACGGATAGCGGGCCTCGACCGACGCGTTCATCGCGATCCGGTCCCCCTTGGAGATCATCAGCAGGCCGGCCAGCATCACCTTGTAGCCGACGTACAGCGACTGGTTCAGCGGCGCCCACCGCGACATCCGCTCGTTCGGCACGTCCAGGTCGGCGTAGGGGTCGTGGCCGGCGAGGGAGAGCCGCATCCGGTCGGAGTAGAGGATCGGCTTGGTTTGCGCGATCATCTCGTACATATCTTGCTGGGCCGTCCTGACGCCGTGGATGGCGCCCTCCGGCGGCACGGCGAAGTGACGGCCGCTGATGGAACGACCGGCCAGGTTGCGGCCGATCCGCGGCAGCGTCCGGCCGACGACCTTGTACGCGGCGTCGCGGACCTTCTGCGTCTTGTACCAGACGTAGCCGGCGAGCGCCTCGTCGGCGCCCTCCCCCGTCAGCGTCACCTTGTACCCCTGGGCGTGGACCGCCTGGGCCAGCCGCAGGAGCGCGGCGCACGACGTGTCGACGATCGGCCCCTCGGCCGCGACGACCAGCTCGGGGAAGGCGTCGGCCACCTTGGCCCGGTCCATCACCACCGTCGTCAGCGGCGAGCCCAGCGTCTCGGCCGCCTCGGTCGAATGCGCCCGCTCGTCCGGCCCGGCGCGGTCGAACCCGATCGTGAACGACGGGATCGGCTCCTTCCGCAGCCGGCCGCACAGGCCCAGCACGACCGTCGAATCGAGGCCGCCGCTGATGTAGGTGACGACCGGGACGTCGCTGCGCAGCCGCCGCTCGACGGCCGTCTCCAGCCGCCCTTGAAGCTCGTCGACCAGCGGCGCGGGGTCGTCCACGCGGACCTCGTCCCCGGCGTCGGGGAAGTCGAGATCCCAGTAGGTCCGGGGCTCGATCCGATCGCCCTGGACCTTCAGGAACGTGCCGGGGGGGATGGAGGTCACGCCGTCGAAGAACGTCCGCGACGTGCCGGCGCAGAAGAACGTGAACAGGTGATCGATCCCGCGCGCGTCGGCCTCGGCCCGGACGAGCCCGGAGGCGAGGATCGCCTTGATTTCGGACCCCCACAGCAGCCAGCCGTCGGCCTGCGCGTAGTAGAGGGGGCATATGCCGATCCGGTCGCGGCCGAGGATCAGCGTCCGGGTCTTCCGGTCCCAGAGCGAGACGGCGAACTGCCCGCGAGCCTCCTCGAACATGGCCTCGCCGCGGTCCTCGTACAGGTGGACCCAGGCCTCGGTGTCGCATCGGGTGGAGAGCGAATGGCCGCGATCCAGCAGCTTCCGGCGCAGCTCGGGGTACTCGAACAGCTCGCCGTTGAAGGCGACCCAGACCGAGCCGTCCTCGTTGGAGAGGGGCTGCCGGCCGCCGGCCAGGTCGATGATCGCCAGCCGGCGCGCCCCCAGGGCGACGCCCGGCTCGATGTGGATCTGCTCGTCGTCCGGCCCTCGGTGGGCGATGGCGGCCGTCATGGCGAGCAGGCGACGGCGGGGGAACTCGCGTTGGCCGGTGAGGTCGTAGGCTCCGGCGATGCCGCACATGGGGGATTCCTTTCCGCTCCGAGTTGAGCCCGGCGGGGCTATTCGCGCCCCCCCGACGGGGCGGCGGGGGCCGCTCCCTCGATCCGACGCGCGGCTTCCTCGGCGATCCGTCGGAACCGGGAGCCTTCGAGCTTCTCCATCTCTCGCAGCCGCGGCAAGGCGGGTTTCGCGATCGGGCCGAGACGCCCCAGCGCCTCGACGGCCCCGATCGCGTTCTCGCCCAGGATTTCGCGGGCTCGCATCTCGTCGAGCGTGGTCGGCTCGCCGCCGGCCCCATCCGCCCAGGCGTCCAGGATCGCGACGAGTCGCGGGACGACGAGGTCCGCCCGGGGGTCCGGGAAGCGGGCGAGGGCCAGGGCGGCGGCGTCCCCCGGCCCGGATCTCCGGGGGTCCTGGAGGACGGCCGCCAGCGCCTCGGCCGCCTCGTCCTCCCCCGTCGTGCCGGGGGCGATCTTCCCGAGCGCCTCGGCGGCCAGGGCCGGGGGCGGGGCGACGAATGGGCCCGGGACGAACTCGCCGGGCCCGTCGTCGGTTTCGCCGAGCATGGCGGCCAGGGCCGGGACCGCGGCGACGGCCCCGGGGCCCGTCTCCCCCAGCATCATCGCGGCCCGCTCCCGGGTGGTCCGGTCGGGGTCGGACAGGGCCGCGACCAGGTCGGGGACCAGCGCGGTCGACCAGCGAGGGCCGTCGGTCCCGCGCCGGTGGGCGCCCAGGGCGTCGACGCAGGCGTGGCGGACGCCCGCGTCTCCCCCGGACCTCAGCCCGCGTAGCAGGGCGCGCGTCGCCTCGTCCTCGTGGCCGGGATAGCCGCTCAGCGCCCGCGCCGCCGCCGCCCGGGTCGTCGCCATGGGGTCGTCGTCCAGGACTTTCACCAGCGCCCGCAGGCCGGCTTCGCCCGCCCTCCAGTCGGCCAGGGCGGCGATCCCGATGCGGCGGAGGCCCTCGTCCGGGTCGTCCAGCAGGGAGGCCAGGGCGTCGGACACGAACCGGGAATCCTGGGCCGCCGGCGAGGACGCCGCGTAGGTTAACGCGGAGGCGGTCGCGCCGCGGACGTCGGGCCTGGGGTCGCGGAGGCCGGCGGCGAGGGCCTCGGACCAGGACCGGGCCGACTCGGCGTCGGGCTCGGCCCGGATGAGGGCGGCCAGGGACTGGGCGGCGTTGGCGGCGACTTCCGGGTAGGGGTCGGCGAGCGCGGCGGCCAGGGCCTCGGCCGCCGTGGGACGGAGGTCCGGGCCCACCTCGTCCGACCCCAGCCCCCGCGCCGCCTCGACGCGCCGGTCGGCGTCGCCGTCGCGGAGCTGCCGCGTCCAGGCCTTGGCCGGGACCATCGCGTCGCGGATCTCGCGGACGGCCCAGTACAGGGCGAGGCCGACGGCCGCCACGGCGACGACCGTCCGCAGGTCGAAGGCCCGGCCGCGGCCGACCCCCGTCGCCGGGCCCGAGGCGTCTCCCCCTCCCCCGCGCGTGCTCATGGCGTCTCCCCCAAAACCGGCCTCGCCGCCCGGGCGTCCAGTCTAGGGGGGCGGGTGTCGGGGCGGCAAGGAGCGTCCCGCGCGGTCACTCGGCGTCGAGGGCGTCGAGCAGCGGCCGGGGGAGCGAGGGGTCGCTGAAGGCCGATTCGCGGCGGCGATACGCCTTGCGGTAGGCCATGCCCCCCATGATGCCGATCAGGAACGTGCCGAGGCGGAAGACTCCGCCGCGCGGGCCGAGGGGGACGTAGAATGCCACGACTTCATACCTCGCTTGGGATGGATGGTGACGGAGGCGACCAGGAGATCGGGCTCGAGACCGGCCTTCAGCGGCTCGCCGTGGCGGCCGTCGCAGATGCTGCTGCGGCCGGCGAAGCGGTCTCGGATCGTGGTGTGCAGCAGCGGGATGCGGGTGTTGGTCTCGCCGCACTGGTTGGCGAAGACCACCGGGATCCCCAGGTCCTCGGCGACCCGCGCCGGGATGCCGTCGCACATCGGCCCGACGCGCCCCAGCAGCCAGTGGCAGCGCCCGGAGTCGCGGTCGGCGAACTCGGGCCAGGCGGAGGAGATGACCGCGAGGTCGATCCGGTCGCGGTAATCCTTCCACACCTTTCGATAGATCATGTCGGCGCAGACGGCGAAGCCGACGCGGCCCCAGGGGGTCTGGACGACCAGCGGCTCGCGGCCGGGGTGGAAGCGGAATCGCTCCCAGAAGACGAGGTTCCGCTTGCGGTAGACGTGCAGGTCGCCGTCGGGCGAGCAGAAGGCCATCGAGTTGTACAGGTGCCGCCCCTCGCGCTCGACGTAGCCGGCGGCGATGTGCATCTTCCAGCGACGGGCCCGGCCGCGGAGGTACGAGAGCGTGGGGCCGTCGGGCGACTCGCCGTGGGGGCCGAAGTCCGGCCAGGCGCTGTAGCCGGTGTTGAACAGCTCCGGCAGGACGACCAGCTCGGCCCCGGCGTCCCGGGCCCGGCGGAGGTAATCGTCGGCGAGCTGGAGGTTGGCCGAGAGGCCGAGCACTTCGCTGGGCATCTGGACGGCGGCGGTCGTCAGCTTCACGAGGGTCCACCTCCACATCCGTGGGGTCGGCGAACGCGGGGACTCCGCGGCTTCCGATGGCATCGGACGCGGCGGGCCGGCGTCTTGAGCCCGTTCCGTCGGGCCGCGCCGGCGTCGAGTCGGTTCGGTCGTTCGATCAGTCGAATCCGAGCCAGGCGAGCAGGCCGCGGCGACGCGGGGGCGGCGGCGCCAGGGCCTCGGCCCGCATCGCCTCCGCCCGGTTGTGGAGGTCGTCGGCCGTCGGCGGCTGGGCGGGCTCCAGTTGATAGGCGAACTCGCGCTCGTCGCGCAGGGTGAACGGGACGAGGTTCTCGGTGAAGAACTCGGTCAGGAGGTTGTCCCACCAGGGGGCGGGGACAGGCTGGATGAGCGTCTTGGTCGCGTAGCCGTCCTTGATCAGCGTGACCTCGCGGTCGCCGTAGTACGTGAACGACCGCGAGACGGGCGTCGGCCCGATCTCCTCGTCGTTGACGATCACCGTCGCGCCGGGGGGCTCGGTGCGGATCGTGTAGCGGCGGACGACGCAGCCCGTCTCCAGGCTGAGGCAGACGACCGCCAGGGTCACGGCCGCCGCCGCGCGACGGCCCGCTCTCGGGGACTTCACCATCCTTGGCACTCCCATCCGGCCGGCCCGATCCGGCCACTCGTCCAGGCCGACCCGTCGCGGCGCGCCGGCGCTTCGGGGTCGAGGGCGGCGGGATTCTAATCTTGACGCCCGAACCCCACAAGCCGGGTTGGCGCGGATCCGCCGGCGGCGCCGCTTCCCTATATTATTCCGGGCGGGCCGTCGGCGAGGGACGGCGTCTTTCACCCGGAGGGCGGACCTTGTCGACGTTCATCATCGATCCATTCGCCCGCCTGGGGCGGTCCCTGGGGTTCGCGTGGCGGGTGCTCCTGGCGCTGCCGGGGGCGGCGATCGGCCAGGCGGGCGAGGTGGCGCGGCAGTTCGAGCGGGTGGCGGTGATGGGGCTGCCGATCGTGGCGGGGGCGGGGCTGAGCGTCGGGCTGGTGGCCTGGCTCCAGGCCCACCGCCTCCTCGCGGCGCACGGCGCCGAGGCCGCGCTGCCGAGCTTCCTCTCCGTGGCGGTCGTGGTGGAACTCGGCCCGCTGCTGGCCGGCGTGCTGGCCGCCGGCCGCGTCGGCGCGGGGCTCGCGGCCGAGCTGGGGGTGATGAACCTCAACGAGGAGATCGACGCCCGCGTCGCGCTGGGGGCGGACCCGATCGCCGGGCTCGTCGCCCCCCGGACGCTGGCCTGCGTGCTGGCCCTGCCGCTGCTGACCGTGCTGGTCGACGCCTCCGCGCTGGTCGGGGCGCTGGCGGCCGAGGCGACGGCGGGGAAGCTCTCGGCCCAGGTCTTCTGGCGGCAGTCGCTGGTATTCCTCCGGCTCTCCGACGTCGTCCCCGCGACGCTCAAGACGGCGGCGTTCGGGCTGGCCGTGGGGATCGTCGCGTGCCGGGTCGGCCTGGAGGCCGATCGCTCCGCCGAGGCCGTCGGCCACGCGGCCACTCGGGGCGTCGTCCGGTCCACCCTGGCCGTCTTCGCGGTCAACGCGGGGCTGGCGCCGATCCTGCCCGAGATCGCCGCCCTGTTCGGCGGATGACCCCCGGATCGCCCGACCTCGCCCCGCGCCGCGCGTTAGAATGGGTAGACGCCGACGGCTCGCGCGGGCCGCTCCCCCCTCCGTTTGCCCCGGGATGATCCACACCATGAGACGACTCGCCCTGCTGGCCGCGACCGCCATTCTGGGGATCGTCCCGATCGCCTCCGCCCAGATGGCGCCGGCGGCGGGCCCGTCGGTGGGGTCGCCCCGGCCGAGCGACTACTTCGCCGCGCCGGGGCTGTACGGCACCAGCTACGGCTACGCCAGCTACGGCGTCCCCCGCACGCACTCCGAGTTCTCGGCGCATCCGTGGTCGGGGTATTACGCCAACTATCGCCCCTACTCCTACATGCCGGGGCGATACGGCGTGGGGCTCTGGCGGCCCGGTTTCAGCGCCCCGGGCGACGTCTACGGCCGGCCGACGGGTCGCCACTCGTATCGCACGTTCCCGGTCACGTCCGGGACGGGGCTGACCCCGGACCAGATCGCCCCCCCGCCGCCGATCGGCGTCTACGCGCCGGGGTTCGGGCCGGGCATCGGACCCTACGCCGATTGACGCGACGGCTGGTTAGCGGCTGACGCGGGCGCTGGGGGCGTCGCCGGTGTCCAGGCCGATGATCTTGCCGCGGGGCCGGCTGCGATCGACGATCACGGGGGAGCCCTCGGGGGTCTCCGAGAAGCCCTTGTTGCCGGCCTCGTCGACGACCTCCACGCGGACGTGGAACCGCGGCGGGAAGTTGGGCGGCACGGCCCACACGAACTGGCCGACCCCCTCGCGTCCCTGGGCGTCGGCGATCGCCACCCAGGGGTCGCCGGGGCGGTCCGGACGCCAGAACAGGGAGACGGGCTTCTCCCCCAGGTGGGCGTCCTCGGCGCGCCAGGCGATGGCGATCTTGCCGGCGTGCTGGCCCGACCCGATCTGGGGCGGGTAGAGATGCACGCGGGGCGGGGTGGAGTCGATCTCCACCCAGATGTCGGGGCGGTCGCCGGGCGCGGGGGGCAGGTCCCCCTGCCCCGAGCTGGACTGGGCGACCAGCGTCAGGCCGATGGTCCCCTCGACGTCCGGCAGGCTCACGTCGAAGGGGGAGACGCGGTCGTCGTCGGCGCCGAGCCGGCTCCAACTCCGGCCGCCGTTGCGGGTGACCCAGAGTTCCACGATCGCCGGCTTGCCGTCGGGCCCGGCGTCCTGGATGTCGTACTTGAGGCGGAACCTCGGGCCACCCACCAGCATCGTCGGGATCTCGCCCCCCCCCGCCTCGGCCTCCGGGGTCGTCGGCGCGGCCGCGGGGGCCTCGGCGGCGAACGGATCCGAGAAGCCCGGGGGACGCGACGGCGTCGAGAAGTCCGCCGGGGGCTCCGGCGGCGGGGCCGCCTCGAAGGCGTCGGCCCCGGAGTTCGAATTCGTCGCCGAGTCCCAGTCGGGCGCCGGCGGGGACGAATTGACCAGCGCGTCCGACCCGGCGCGGGCCTGGCGGGCGATCGGCCGCCGGCCGGCCTCGGCACCCCAACCCTCCGCGCCGCGCTGGGAGGCGGCGGACGCCGCCGCGGAGGCGGGCCCGGCCGGGTCCTCGACCGGCGTGAAGCTGGAATCGGCCTGGATGGGCGAGCGGGACCGGCCGCCGATGGGCCGGACCGGGGGCGCGTTGACGTCGGCGCCGAGCGACGCCATGTCGGGCGGGACCGACGCCCCCTCGGACAATGACACCTCGGTCTCCTGGACGTTCCCCGCCCTGTCCGCCACCGTCCCGCGGACCCGGACCGACTCGACCGTGCCGGCGTCCCAGCTCTCCGAGCCCACCGCCGCGGGGCGACGCAGCGGCACGCGCTTCCAGTCCCTCGCGCCGGCCACCTGGTACTCCAGGGTCAGCGTCCGCAGGTCCAGATTCTCGTCCCTCGCCTCCCAACGCACCCTCGCCACGCTCCCCTGCCTGCCGTCCGATTCCAGGACGAGGCTCGGGGCCCGGGTGTCCACGATCACCTTGAGCGCGGGCCGGATGGTCTCGTCCGCGGGGGGCGAGAGCTGCCCCGCCGACGACATCGTCCGGACGGCGAACCAGTATTCGCCGTCGCGGCGGGCCCGGAACATGAACTCCTTCTGGTCGGGCGTGGCGCGGCTGATCTGGTCCCAGTTGAACCCCGCGTCCTCGGAGACCCAGAGCTGCAACTCCTTGATGAGCCGAACTTTCTGGCCGTCCAGGTCGAACGGGATGCGGAACGATTTCTCCTTGTGGTAGATCGGGGCCACGCCGTCCCGGGCCTCTTGCGCCGCGGCCAGGCCCCAGGGCGCGAGGAGGCCGAGCGTCAGGGCCATGGCCCTGATCGCGCCCGACTTCCATCCGCCCACGGTCGCCGTTGTCGCCACGGTTCGCACCCCCATCTCCACGGACCCGCCCCCTCGCCGATGGCGCGGGCGCATCGCTCATGCCGGCTTTATCGACCCGTCGCGATGGGCGGCTTGAAGCGATTCGTCCGGGAGGTTCGGTCGCGAGGCGCTTCGTCGATGCATCACCTCCCCCGTTCCAGGTCGAGACCGTCCCAGGCGCGGTCGCCGGAGACGGGGTTGGAGCGTGCCACGACCCCGCCGGGGAGCTGGACGCGATAGTCGGTGAAGCGGGGATCGGCCACCGGGTAATCGGTGCTGACGAACTGGGCCCCGCTGGCGAGGGCCCTGTCGCGCATGACGGTCGAGCCGTCGCGGGCCTGGCGGGTGTCGGCGTCGGCGCGGGCGCGGACGAGGAAGCCGGCGGCGACCAGACGGCGGATGTCGTCGAACCCCCCGATCGGGTCGTTCCGCTTGAACCACGCGGCGGCCGGGTCGTCCTCGGCGACGCTGGCGAACATCAGCCGGCCCGCGAGGGCGCGATGGCCTTCCATGTAAGCGTCGCGCGTCCCGTCGGTATTGTCCAGCGCCAGCATGACCCGCCCGCGGACGTCGTCCAGCCGGGGCCAGCCACGGGCCCGGATGGCCTCGGGGAGCGTGTCGAAGTCGCCGCGGACGTCATCCGGGGTCAGGATCTCCGGGCGGGGGAAGACGGAGAGGATCTCGGCCTCGAGCGCGGCGAGCATGGGGGCGTCGAACCGGACGACGGGGATCAACCCCGGATCGCGCGGGGTCTTCAACTCCAGCAGGATCAGGATCGGGACGTGCCGAGGGTTGGCCCGCGACCAGCCGCGGACTCGCTCCAGCGCGTCGATGAGCGTGGGCGTCGTGGTGCCGTAATCGATCCCCGCGACGTGCAGCACCTTCATCCCCGGCCGTCGCAGCGCGCCGTCGGGGTCGGGATCGGGGCCCACGTCCCCCCCCGCCAGCTCGGCGACCCTGCGGATCGGTGGGTCGGCGAAGAGGCCGCCGTCCGGGTCGGCGAAGACGTCCAGCTCGATCTGGCGGATGCCCCGCTCCTCGAACTGCTCGGCCAGGGGCGGGTGGGTGTACTGGAGCGCCTCGGCGTCGCGGGGCCGGGCCCTCGCGATCACGGCCGACACGCCCGGCGCCGGCTCGACGTGATACGAGTTGTGCGAGCCGATCACCTGGATCTGGTTCAGCCGGACGTCGTCCGGGGGGGCGGCCCCCAGGGCGGCCGGGAGGAGGATGGCGAGGCAAGGCGCGAGCATCGGGGCGTCCTCGGGGTGGGTGCGGTCTGTCTCGGCCGGGGGTTCCGTGCGATGATGGGGCGCTACTCGGACTCTCCGAGCGGGCATCATAGCGGCCTTCCCCCCTGGAGGGGGAAGGTGGCCCGCGGGGCCGGATGAGGGGGGGACGAGCCACGCGACCGTCGGAATTCGGTGGGGCGATCCGATCGCCGTCGGCCTGGGCCGGGCCGCGAAACGCGAGACCTCGTGGGCAGCTCCCCCTCATCTGACCGCTCCGCGGTCTGTCTTCCCCCTCCAGGGGGGAAGGCCGCTATGATGGCTCTCAGGCCCGCGACGTTCGGCCCGATCCCCCGATCCGAGAGGAACCCATGGATGCCGAACCCCCCAGGCCGGTCGACGACCCCCGCGTCTACCTGGCCGCCGAGCGGACCTACCTGGCCTGGGTGCGGACGTCGCTGGGGCTGATCGGCTTCGGCTTCCTCATCGCCCGCTTCGGGTACCTGGTGCGGCAGCTGGAGATGATGGAGTCGAGGCATCCCCGCCACCCGTCCTATTCCTCGTGGCTCGGCGGCGCGATCGTGGCCTTCGGGGTCGTCCTCTGCGTCGTCGCGGCGGCCCGGCACCTGGCCTACGTCCGGTCCCTCCGCGCCGGCGTCTCGAACCCGGAGCTGCGCCTGCGGACCCCCCTCGTCGTCGCCGGCGTCCTGGCGGTCGCCGGGGCGGCCATGACGATCCTGATCCTGACCTACTAGACGCATCAACGAGCCATCCCATGAACGCCGACCTCTGGAAGCGGTTCCGATCCTCCCTGTGCCACGTCCCCGCGCTGGACGTCTCGCTGGACGTCAGCCGGATGGCGATCGACGACGCGGCCGTCGGGCGCATGCGGCCCGCCTTCGATAAGGCGTTCGCCGCGATGGACGCCCTGGAGGAGGGCGCGATCGCCAACCCGGACGAGGGCCGGATGGTCGGCCATTACTGGCTGCGGGCGCCCGAGCTGGCCCCGACGCCCGAGATCTCCGCCGAGATCCGCGACGCCCTCGCCGCCGCCAGGGATTTCGCCGCGAAGGTCCATTCCGGCGCGGTGAAGCCCGAGCGGAAGCCGAAATTCACGCGGATCCTCTCGATCGGCATCGGCGGCTCGGCGCTGGGGCCGATGTTCGTGGCCGACGCCCTGGGGGGGCCGACGACGGATAAACTCCGTCCCCACTTCGTCGACAACACCGACCCCGACGGCATCGCCCGCGAGCTGGCCGCGATCGGCGACGCGCTCGACGAGACGCTGGTCCTGGTGATGAGCAAGTCGGGCGGCACGCCGGAGACCCGCAACGGCATGCTCGTCGCGGCCGAGGCCTACCGCGCCGCCGGGCTGGACTTCGGCAAGCACGCCGCCGCCGTCACCGGCGCGGGGTCGAGGCTGGACCGGGCCGCGACCGACGAGGGCTGGCTCGCCCGCTTCCCGATGTGGGACTGGGTCGGCGGCCGGACTTCGGAGACCTCGGCCGTGGGGATCGTGCCGGGCCTGCTCCAGGGGCTCGACATGGAAGGCCTGCTGGCCGGCGCCGCCGCGATGGACGCCGCCACCCGCGTCCACGACGTCGCCGCCAACCCCGCCGCCCTGCTCGCCCTGACGTGGTACCTGGCCACCGACGGCAGGGGGGCCAAGGACATGGTGGTCCTGCCGTACAAGGACCGCCTGCTGCTGTTCAGCCGGTACTTGCAGCAGTTGGTGATGGAGTCGCTGGGCAAGCGCCTGGACCTGGACGGCAACCGCGTCGACCAGGGCATCAGCGTCTACGGCAACAAGGGCTCCACCGACCAGCACGCCTACGTCCAGCAGCTCCGCGACGGCGTCAACAACTTCTTCGTCACCTTCGTCCGCGTGCTGGAAGACGGCGGCTCGGCCCTGGAGGTCGAGCCGGGCGCGACCTCGGGCGACTACCTCCACGGCTTCCTCCTGGGGACGCGCGAGGCCCTGTTCGAGAACGATCGCGGGTCGGTGACGATCACCGTGCCGCGCGTCGACGCCCGGACGGTCGGGGCCCTGATCGCGCTGTTCGAGCGGGCCGTCGGCCTGTACGCCAGCCTCGTCGGCGTCAACGCCTACCACCAGCCGGGCGTGGAGGCCGGCAAGAAGGCCGCCGCGAGCGTCCTGGAGCTGCAGACGAAGGCCGTCGCCGCGCTCTCGTCGGAGCCCCGGACCGCCGACCAGGTCGCCGCCGCCGTCGGCTCGCCCGACGCCGCCGAGACGGTCTATCTCGTCCTGGAGCACCTCGCCGCCAACGGCCGCGCCGTCATGGCCCGCGGCGACGACCCGGGGCTGTCGACGTTCCGCTCGGCCTGACCGCGCGTGCCCTTCGATTTCGGCCTCGGGCCTCGTGGCCAAGGGTCGCCGAAATCGAAGGGTATATCCGCGTGACCGGCCGGATTGTCGGGGTCGGAGCCTCCATGATATGATCGCGGCGTCCGCGGGCTCTCCGGGACGATCGGGGGGCTTCATCGCGGCGCGGCGATCGGACGGACCTTTCTCCCAGGAGCCTGATCAGGTGCGGTCCATTCTCTCTCGCGGTTCTCGCGTCGCGGCGTTCGTCGCGGCTGCCCTGGCGTCCGCGGCGGCCCCCTGCCGCGCGGACCTGGACGAATACGTCAAGAAGCCCGACCCGGCCTACGCCTGGAAGCAGGTCGAGGCCCAGGAAACCCCGTTGGGCAAGGTCGCGGCCCTGGAGCTGACCTCCCAGGTCTGGCAGGGGATCACCTGGACGCACAGCCTGCGCGTCTACGAGGCCGGCAAGCCCGCCCACGACGACGCCGTGCTGCTGTTCATCACCGGCGGCAGCACCGGCAAGAAGCCCGGCGCCGACATGGAGATGCTCGCCTTCACGCTGTCCAGGCTCGCCGGCGCGCGCGTGGCCCTGCTCAGCCAGGTGCCGAATCAGCCGCTGCTCGACGGCAAGAAGGAAGACGACCTCATCGCCGAGACCTTCGTCAAGTACCTGGAGACGAAGGACGAGAACTGGCCCCTGCTCTTCCCCATGGTCAAGAGCGCCGTCCGCGCCATGGACGCCGTCCAGGCCTGGGCCAAGCAGGAGCGCCAGGTCGACGTGACGAAGTTCGTCGTCACCGGCGCGTCGAAGCGGGGCTGGACGACCTGGCTGACCTCCGCCGTGGACGACCGCGTCGTCGCGCTGGCGCCGATGGTCATCGTCATGCTGAACCTGGGCGCGCAGGGGCCGAACCAACTCGACGTCTGGGGCGCCTACAGCGTGCAGATCGACGACTACGTCCGCCGCGGGCTGATGGAGGAGATGAATACCGGCCCCGGCACCAAGCTCTGGCGGATGGTCGACCCCTTCACCTACCGCGACCGCCTGGCGAACAAGCCGAAGTTCCTGCTCAACGGCGCCAACGACCCCTACTGGACCACCAACGCCATCGACCTCTACTGGGACGAACTCCCGGGCCCCAAGCACGTCATGTTCATGCCCAACGCCGGCCACGGCCTCGACGGCGACCGCTCCTGGGTCTTCAACGGCCTGGCCGCCTTCTTCCGGAGCAGCGTCGCGGGCAAGCCCCTCCCCAAGCTCGAATGGGAGCTGGAGCCGGGCTCCAAGGGCCAGTACATGCTGAAGGTCAGCGCCGATCCCGCCCCCAAGTCGGCCCGGCTCTGGACGGCCGAGTCCGAGAACCGCGACTTCCGCGAGTCGAAGTGGGCGAGCGCCCCGCTGGAGCCCGGCGCGGTCGTCTCGGCCCTCGTCACCGCCCCCGAGTCCGGCGGCAAGGCCGTCTACGCCGACCTCGAATACGAGCTGGACGGCCTGCCGTACCACCTCACCACCACCATCTTCGAGCCCGGCCTGGAATTGAAGGCCAAGGGTAAGCGGGACAAGCCGGAACCCGCCGCCGCCGTCGGCGCGGGCGCGGGCGCCGCCGCGACGCCCTGAGCGACGCGGCCCGCCGACCCTCGCCCACACCCTCCGCGTCCCCTCTCCCGCCGGGAGAGGGCAGCCGCGCCAGCGGCGGGTGAGGGTCGTCGGAGCGCGGATGGAGCGCCGGGCGCGGGCACGGACCAGGAGCTATCTCTACCGGTCCGACGACCCTCACCCGGCCCTCCGGGCCACCCTCTCCCGGCGGGAGAGGGGACGCGCTTCGCGCTCGATTTGCAGGTTACGCCGTCGCCGGCGCCGCCCCTCGCCGCTCGGCCAGCGCCTCCAGGACCGTCGGCCCCGGCTTGCCCCAGCGGCGGAAGAAGTAGCCGTGGCAGGAGACGGCCTGCTCGCGGTAGGGCCGGTAGTTCCGCAGGACGCGGTCGGCCTCGGCGAGGTTGTAGTGGGGCATCACGCCGAAGACGTGATGCGGCAGGTGCCAGTCCTGCCCGTAGGGGAAGACGCAGAAGTTGAACAGCGGGTTGCAGTGGAAGTTCCGCGAGTGCGCGAACTCCCCCTCGGCCGGGGCGTTGCTGTGGTGCGCGATCTCGCGGAGCTGCATCAGGAACGGATAGACCGTCAGCAGCGGAAGCACCCAGAACAGGAAGAAGATCGGCCACGACCCGGTGACGTGGACGAGGGCGAGCATCGGCAGCCAGTACGAACCGCGCAGGCATCGCCCCACCTTGAAGCGATACGGCGCCTTCGGCTCGCGCAGGCCCAGCGTGACGTTGGCGTTCTTCGCCTGCCCCGCCAGGTAGCGGACCAGCGTCGGCCACCACGCCGCCTGGACGACGTACCGATACCAGAAGCGAGGCCGCGGCATCGGGAACGGGTAGCGGTCGCCGTCGAAGTGCAGCCGGGCCACGTCCGGGTCGCGCTCGGCGTCGTTGAGGAACCGGTGGTGGGCCAGGTGCGTGACCCGGAACCGCTGCGTCATCCCCATGATCGGGAACATGCACAGCAGGTCCGACGCCAGCTCGTTCGCCACCCGGTTGCGGAACAACGCGTAGTGCGAGCCGTCGTGCCCCAGCCCCGAGAGCCGATGCTGGAACACCGCCACGACGAACACGCCGAGCGCCCCCAGCGCCGCGAACCCCCACCCCGAGACCGTCCCCGCCCCCCACGCCCGATAGAGCCACGCGCAGCCCGCGAGCGTCGCGATCAGGCCGACGTATTCTCCCAGGATGTAGCGGATGTTCGTGTGGTTGTCGGCCCGGAGCAGCGGGACGAGCGCCCGGTGGGTCTCCTCCCAGGTCCAGTCGGCCGCCGTCTCGACTCCGCCAGCGATGGTCGCGTTCGCCATGGTGCCCGCTCGCCTCGGCCCGTGGGTCGTCCCAGTCCGTCCGTCAAGCATAACCGGCAATGGTTCATGTTCCGCAGTCATCTCATCTTACCACGCGGTCGGGTAGAATAGAGGCTGATTCGCAGGGATGGCGGAGCGAAGCCGCCCGAGGGATCGGCGCGAGGGGGAGGATTCATGGCGATCGTGACTCGACCGATGATGAAGCCCGCGGGGGACGCGAGGCAGGCGGATGACCGGGCGGCCCGGACGGCGACCCCGGACCCCTCGGCCGCGCTCGTCGCGTGGCGTAGGCTGCTGCGCGAGGACATGGCCCGCGAGATGGCCGACCCGCGCTGGCCCCGCGCCCTGGTCGGGGTGGCGGTCGTCCACTTCCTGGCGTTCATGGTCTGCCAGGCGCTCTACGAGCCGATCCCCCGCCGCGATCTCCGCTATCTGGCGGTCTGGTTCGCGGAGCTGGTCGCCGTGTTCGGGGTGATGCGGCTGCTGGCGGGACGGCACTGGATCCGCCGCAGCGCCGCGGTGAACCTCGCGGCCAAGTTCTGGACGACGTTCCTGATCCTGTCGTTCAGCCTGGTGTCGCTGAACTCGCTGATGGGGATCGATCCCCCCTGGTTCAAGTCCGCCTGGTGCACGCTCAGCACCTTCTTCTTCGCCTCCCTGGCCTGGCTGTTCTCCCCCCTGTTCTTCATCCCCGCCGTCCAGATGTGGGCCACCGGCCTGCTCATGGCCACCTTCGACCAGTACTCCTACGCCATCTTCGGCGTCTCCTGGTCGCTGTCCCTCTGCGGCGTCGCGATCCGCCTCCGCCGCGGGCGGTGACGAACGCAACCCCCACCTCGCGACCCCTCGGAGCATGGGGCGGTCGCGGGGGGGCAGACTCAGGAGCGATCCGCCCGTTCTTCCTCGATGACCACGCGGGCCATCGAATCCCCGATCTTCGCGGTGGCGGCCCGGACTTCCCGAAAGCCGAGCCGTGACGGAGCCCCCGGCGTCATGCGTCGGGGCTGAATTGGACGTAGAGCCGGGGTGCGTCGCCGATGCCGGCTCGGATGAGCCGCTCGGCGACGCCCGCGACGATCCCGGCGATCTGGCCGGCGTCGCGGGCGACTTCGAACGATCCTTCAAGGCCGACGATCCCCAGCTCCTCGCCGATGAAGAGGTAGTGGGTCGATCCGCCGTCCACCGTGGCGAAGCGACCCCACCGTGATCGCAGACGATGCTGGCGCGCCAGGACCTGCCGCGGGTCGGTCCTGGCCTCCAGCGCGTCGATCTCGGCTTCGGCGATTTTGTAACGGACGCCATAAAAGACGAGCGTGTGGTCGGCACCCATGGCTCGCTCCTGGAAGCCGGGCGGGCCGGGTCGACCGGCCTGTCCGCCGAGGGCCGATCCACCTCCCCCGCCCCGATGATGGACGGGGCCTACGGCGTCTCGTGGTGTTCGGCCCCGTCGGCGACGCGGCATCCCTCCGCCGCGCGGGCGATCGAGGCGGGCGGCCGATCGCCGTGGCGATCAGGAGGCGAGGGGCCGCCGCGACTGAAGTCCTCCTCGGCGACTTCGAGCCCTTCCCCGGCCGCGAGGGCCTCCGTCGCCGATTCAAGCCCCTCGACGAAGTCGGGCATGCTCCTCAGCATGTTCATCAGGCCGAAGATGAGGAGCCCGTGGTGCGCGCGGAGCCGGCCGTGGCGCACGTCGTCGAAGAATGTGTCGTACCCCTCGGCGATCGAGCAGACGACCAGGATCAGTCCGGTGGCCAGCCGGGTGGCGGGGTGGTTCGTAAATCGGCGGACGCGATCCAGCACCGCTCTCATGATGTAAGCCTCGTCGGGGATGGCGGTCGGGCCCGGCCCCATTGAAGGCCGACGTGGATCGCCCCGGGAGGTCGACGGGCGCGGAATCCCGCGCGGGCGGGCCCGTCCCGAAGGCCTGACGGTTCGTCGGCCTCATCGGAACTCCGCATCCGTCGTGCCGCGGCTCCAGGGCCCGGAGTCCTCTCCGCGATACTCCCGGGCGGAGAGGGCGGGCGGACGCCGGTCGACGCCCGCCCCGCCCGACAAGAGCCGACTCACGACCCGGCCGCGGCGGCGTGGTCGTAGGTGGAGATGCTGAGGTCGACGCCGGTGACGCCGACGCCCTCGGGGATGGGGGTCCAGGTGGGGAGGTCGCAGAGGCCCCCGCCGAGGAACGTGTGGTGCCAGAGCTGGGTGGCCGCCACGCAGGTCAGGCTCAGGTCCATGATGATCGACTTGGGCGCGAACCGGGGGAACCGGCCGTGCGCGGCGACCTCCCTGGCCACCTTCTCCGGGTCGAAATACCCCGTCTCGCGGAGCGATTCCGGGCTGAGGAGCTGGTCCACCCACGCGGGGCGGCCGGCGTCGAAGAAAGCCTCGGACCGGCTGGCGCGGAACATCGTCTTGGGTCGGTTGGCGATCTTTTTCGGCAACGTCCGCGCGGCCACCTGCCGCAGGATCCACTTGTCGGTCAGCCCCTTCAGCTTGTACTCGGGGGCGATCGACGCGCAGAACTTCACCACGTCCTCGTCGAGCAGCGGATAACGCCCCTCGACCGACGAATTCATCGCGACCCGGTCCCCCTTGCCGTGCAGCAGGAGCCCGGCCAGCATCACCTTGTAGCCGACGTACAGCGACTGGTTCAGCGGCGCCCATCGCGACATCCGCTCGTTGTCCACGCCAAGCTCGTCGTACGCGGCGTAGCCGTCCAGGTCGTCCCACATCGAGTCCGAGTACAGGAACGTCCGCGCCTGCGCCATCAGGTCGTACACGTCCTGCTGCGCGGGGCGCACGCCGTGGAAGCCCTGCCGCGGCGGCAGGTGGGCGGGGTTCCCCCGCATCGAGCCGACGATCACGTCGCGGATCTTCGCCGGGGCCCAGTTTCCGAGCGCCTTCCGCAGGACGTTGCGCACCTGCTGCGACTTGAACCAGGGGTAGCCGGCGAGCGCCTCGTCGGCCCCCTCCCCCGTCAGCGCGACCTTGTAGCCCTGCGCGTGGACCGCCTTGGCGAGCTGCATCAGGCACGCGGCCGAGGAGTCCATCACCGGCCCCTCGGCCGCGCGGATCAGCTCGGGGTAGGCGCCCATGATGTCGGCGCGGGTCATCGTCACCATCGTCAGCTTGGAGCCCAGCGCCTCGGCCGACTCCACCGCCTGCGAGCGCTCGTCGGGCCCCGCCCTGTCCAGCCCGATGGTGAACGACGGCACGGCGTAGCCGCGCTCGCGCGAGCTGAGCCCCAGCACGACCGTCGAATCCAGCCCGCCGCTGATGTAGCTGACCACCGGCACGTCGCCCCGCAGGCGACGCTCGACGGCCTGGCGCATCAGGTGCTCCAGCTCGTCGATCAGCGGGGTCGGGTCCTTCATGCGGACCTCGTCCCCGGCGTCCGGGAAGTCGAGATCCCAGTAGCGGACCTTCTCGATCCGACCGTCCCTCACCGCCAGGAAGTGGCCCGGCGAGAGGATGTTGATCCCCTCGAAGAAGGTCCGCGAGGTCGGGGCGCAGAAGGTGTTGAGGAAGATGTCCAGGCCCTTGCGGTCGGCCCGGGCGTCGATCATCCCGGAGGCCAGCAGCGCCCGGATCTCGGAGCCCCACAGCAGCCAGCCGTCGACCTCCGCGTAGTAGAGCGGGCAGATGCCCACCCGGTCGCGGCCCAGCAAGAGCAGCCGCTCCTTGCGGTCCCAGAGCGAGACGGCGTACTGGCCGCGCGCCTTGTCGAACATCCCCCGGCCGTGGTCCTCGTAGAAGTGGACCCAAAGCTCGGTGTCGCAGCGCGTCGAGAGCTTGTGGCCGCGATCGATCAGCTCGCGCTGGAATTCGGGGTACTCGAAGATCTCGCCGTTCTGGGCGACCCAGACCGAGCCGTCCTCGTTGGAGATCGGCTGCCGGCCGCCGGCCAGGTCGACGATGGCGAGCCGACGCGCCCCCAGGACGACCCCCGGCTCGGCGTGGAAATGCTCGTCCTCGGGCCCGCGATGCGCGATCGCCCCCAGCATCGCCCGGAGGCGCTCGATGGGGAACTCACGCCGACCACGCAGATCCAAGGCCCCCGCGATGCCGCACATGGTTGCTGAATCTCCGTGGTCGTGGCTCGTCCCGGCTTCGGTCCTTACCACTATACCATATCGGAGAACCCTCGATCGGGCGGACTGGGCCGACCTTGCGGGCGGCCGCCCGGTCAGTAGTAGCCGTGGGGGCGCTGGGGCGTCCAGCCGTCGTGGTAGGCATCCATCGCCTTGACGTGCTGGGCGCGGTCATAGAAGAGGAGGGCCACGCCGACGCCCGTCAGCGCGCCGCCGGCGTGGGCGAGATACGCGACGCCGCCGGACTTGCCCATCTGGCCGATCCCCTGGATGCCCAGCCAGATCTGGAGCACGATCCAGCCGCCGATGACGATGACGGCGGGGAGGACCGTGATGAACCGGAAGACCAGCACGCGGATCTGGTGGTGGGGGAACCAGACGACGTAAGCCCCCATGATCCCCGCGATCGCGCCGGAGGCGCCCAGGGTGGGGAGCGTCGAATCGGGCGCGGCGACGATCTGCGCCAGCGAGCCCACTAGGCCGCACGCCAGATAGACGATCAGGAAGCGGACGCCCCCCAAAACCTCCTCGACGTTGTCGCCGACGATCCAGAGGTAGAGCATGTTCCCCAGGAGGTGGGCCAGCCCGCCGTGCAGGAACATCGCGGTGAACAGCGTCATCCAGACCGGGATCGGGCTGGGGGCGTGCGGGATGGCGTCGCGGGCGTCGATCATCAGGGTGCCGTCGGCCGTCCGCATGATCGCGCCGGGGGGCAGCCCCGGGCGCGGGATCGGCCCCTCGATGTCCCGGCCGTGGGTGACCTCCCATGGCGTGCAGGCCAGGGCCATCGTGAACTCCGTCCCGCGCTGGGCCTGGAGCAGGTACATCACGACGTTGGCCGCGATCAGCGCGTAGGTGACCGCCGGGAAGATCCGCGTCCGGTGGAGGTCGCCGAGGGGGAGGACCATGGATTCGCGCCTGGGTCGACGTTGGGGACGAGACCGATCCGACGCGGCTCGGCCGGGCGTCTCATTGTGACTCGCCGCGCGCCGAGGGGGAAGTCTCGGACGTCGGGAAGACATGATAAACGTCCTTCCCCCTCGCGGGGGAAGGGGGCCCGAAGTGCCGGACGGGGGGAACCCAAGCGAGACGGCCGTCGAGATTCGCGAAGGCCACGGCGGGCTTACGAATCCCGGCGGCCCTCGCGCCGGTCGTCCCCCTCTCCCGACCGCTCCGCGTGTCCTCCCCCGCGAGGGGGGAAGACGCTCGGAAACGCTCTTCTTCCCCAGCGGCGGAAGGTCGCCCGCGGGGCCGGATGGAGCGATGGCTACCTGGGCTCGACGGACACCTTGAAGACGAGCGAATCGAAGTCGGGCGGATTGTTCATGCCATGGCTGCAATGGTAAATACGCTCGCTTTCGCCATGGGTCTCCACCCAGAACCCGGCATTCCCGGTCCATTTCTCCTCAATCCGCTTTCCGCTGGGATAGATCATCTCATACACATTCCAGACGAAGATGCGGCAATCTCGGCTGTGGAATGGGTACTCGACCCGGTCCTCGTAGCGGTCGTCCTTCCAGGTCCGTAGAACGGGCACTTGCTCGCCCTTGGCTAGCTGAAACCAGCCGTCGAGCTTCATGTCGAAGCCTTGCGGCACGTCCGGCGTCGCGGCGAGGAACTCGGCCCGGACGATCCCCTCCGACGGAACCTCGAAGAGGTCCGACGTCTGAATATGACGCCCGCCCCAGAGGATAGACAGCTTCCTGGATTGTCTTTTCGTGTGTCGCTTCGCTTGGTCGACCATCGCCGCTCGGATGGTGAGCCCACTTACCGAGTAGTCCCGTTCCGTGCTCCGAGTCACGCGTCGTCCTCCGTCTCCAACCTCCCACCTTTCCGTCGAGGGGCGGTGGCGACCTGGTCCGCGAGTCACCCAGGAATTGCATCGACGCCCCGGGATCGAGGGCGGCCCCCCTGCCCCGCGTCAGGCCCAGATGGCGCGGTCGGGGCCGGCGCGCGAGGCCCCCTCGGCTTCCAGGCGGTCCAGCTCGCCGCGGACCTTGGATAGGCCGAAGGCGCACAGCTCGAAGTGCTCGCTGAGGCTCCGCAGGACCGGGCGGTCGTCGCCGGGGCCCAGGGTGCTGGCGAGGTAGTACGAGCGCTTCCCCTGGTACTGGTAGTCCAGCAGGCCGTCGGCGGTGCCGGCGGTCATGCGGTTCAGGGCCTCGGGATACAGGCCCGTCCAGAACAGGGCGAAGTCGCCGAGGTGGCGGTGACACTCGGCGCGGCGCTCCTCGTCCTCGGCCGACTCGGCCTCGGCGAGGATCCGGGCGACCTCGAACAGCGGCCGGCCCTCGCGGTCGCGGATCCGGCCGAGCGCCGGCGCCGGCGTGAACGACGCCAGCAGGTTGGAGACGTAGCCGACGAGCGACGGGTCGCCCAGGCCAAGCTCCGTCATGAAGGTGGATTCGGTCAGCCCGCGAAACATGCGGTGCAGGGGGTGCGATTCGGAAATCATGCGTGATCTCTCCGAAACGGGGTCGTCCGTGCCCTCGAATCCCTACGGTATCCGGCCGATGGCCTCGCCCTCTCCTATCTCCCTTACGCCGGCGCGGCCGAGACGGGACTCGGCGAATCCCGCGCCCATCCGTGAGGTCGGCACGCATGCCATCCTTGATGTGGTGGGCGAATCCGCGACCCCCCCCCACGTGACTCCTACCTCCGAAAATCGGACGAGCCCCCTCCAGGGGTCCTCGAAAAAAGATGAGAAACCTGAAATCCGACCCCATTCCCCGCGGAGCATGAGGGAGTTCGATAGGAGTTTTCTTTGGCAACCTGGAATCGGTTCAACAGAAGACAGGAGGCCCGCGCAACGCGGAAGGTTCGCGACGGCGCGGTCGGTCGCGCCCCGTCCGAACGCATGGCGCGGCGGGCGCGCTCGCCGGGGAGGTCGAGAAAACATGGTCGAAAATGACGAACGAAGCCAACACGATCTCGACACAGCATGAATGGAGCAAATGGTTTGCGCGGAATCACGCCGGAGGCGCGGCGCGCGAACGAAGCCAAACTCCGGCGGGCGGCCACGCCGGGCGCGCGGGCCGGGGACGCGGGGATTCTGGGGCGGCGGGGCGGGGTTGGGCCCGCCGTTTGCCTTGAACGACCGGGCGGATCGTGTCATGATGGCGGGGTGGGAGTCCGGGCGAGGAGCGACGACGAGCGGCGATCACGGCCCGACGCCGATCGTCAGGAGGAACAGGCTTGCGAATCACGTTTCACGGGGCGACGCGCCAGGTCACGGGCAGCGCCCACCTCCTGGAGATCGGGTCCTCCCGAATCCTGCTCGATTGCGGCCTGTTCGACTCCGATCGGCTCGACCCGGCCGGGCAGAATCGTCGGCTGGAATTCGACCCCCGCTCGCTCGACGCCGTGGTCGTCTCCCACGCCCACAACGACCACATCGGCCGGCTCCCCTTCCTGATGAAGCAGGGCTACCGGGGGGACATCTACGCCACCCCCGCCACCGCCGACATCACCGGAATCATGCTCCGCGACAGCGCTCGCATCCAGCGCGAGGACGTCCGGATGGCCCACGTCCGGCACCCGGAGATCGAGGACCCCCAGCCCCTCTTCGAGATATCCGACGTCGAATGGATGATCGAGCGGCTGGTCCGCCTCCCCTACGAGGAGCCCCGCGAGATCGCGCCGGGGGTCTTCCTCACGTATCGGGACGCCGGCCACGTCCTGGGCTCGGCCATCGTCCAGATCGACTACGAGGAGGGGGGCCGCGCCCGGCGGTTCGTCTTCACCGGCGACCTCGGCCGGCGCAACACCGGCCTCCTGCCCGACCCGGCCATCATCAAGGACGTCGACGTCCTGGTCTGCGAGAGCACCTACGGCGACAAGGAGCTGGACCCCTACGAGAAGCTGATGAAGCAGCTCCACGCCATCGTGGCGCGCACCATCCGCCTGGGGGGGAAGATCGTCATCCCGGCGTTCAGCCTGGGCCGCACCCAGCGCATGGTGTACTGCCTGCAGGAGCTGTTCGCCACGACCAAGCTCCGGCCGATCCCGGTCTACGTGGACAGCCCGCTGGCCTCCCGCCTGACCGACATCCATCGCGACTACCCGGACGCCTACACGCCCGAGGCCAGGGCGCTGATGGACCAGGATCCGCTCTACTTCGGCTCCAAGTACGTCGAGTACTGCATGTCCTTCGAGGACTCGCGGCGGCTGAACTACCAGCAGGGGCCGATGGTCGTCATCTCCTCGTCGGGCATGTGCGAGGCGGGGCGCATCCGCCACCACCTGCGGCACGTCGTCTCCGACCCGGACAACGCCATCGTCATCGTCAGCTACCAGGCCGAGGGGACGCTCGGCCGGCGGATCTCCGACGGCGTCGAGCGGGTGCAGATCCTCGACCAGTGGTACGACCTCAACGCGGCCGTCTATGTCCTGGACGGCTTCTCCGGCCACGCCGACCGCAACGACCTGGCGTGGTGGTTCGAGCAGACCGGCGGCGACATCGACCATGCCTTCCTCGTCCACGGCGAGCCCGGCCCGATGGACGCCCTCGCCCCGGTCCTCCAGCGCTTCACCCGGAACCCCGTCCGCACGCCGGGCCCGCACGAAAGCTTCGAGGTTTGATTTGAGCGGCGGGGGGACTCGTCCTCGCGCCGAAGGGACGTCCCAAACCAACATCCCTTCTCCCCTGGTGGGAGAAGGTGCCCCGTAGGGGCGGATGAGGGGGGCGCGACCGGAAGCCTGGGCCTTCCCCCTCATCCGGCCTTCGGCCACCTTCTCCCACCAGGGGAGAAGGGATCGTGTATGTCGGCCGTCCGGCCGTTGCGAGAGGTTGGAATGACGGTGGCAAGGATGATCGTCGGCGGCGAGCCTGGACGCCCTCGACTGGACGAGGGGGGGCGATGATGGCCGAAGGCGTCAGGCCGTGGGACGTGCTGGCCCTGGCGACCTTCGCGCCGCTGGGGGCCTTCGGGCCCGTCCGCCTCTCGCCGAACCTCGGCCCGGCCGACCTGGGCGTGGCGGCGGCCATCCCGCTGCCGCGCGGGCCGGGGGAGTTCCTCGTCGCCGCCATCTCGGACTCGCCCGGCCCCGACTCGATGCCGGTCCTGCTGACGACCCACCGCGTCATCTGGTTCGAACGGTTCGAGCCCGCGCCCGGCGCCGCCGACCCTCGCCCGGTGCTCAACGGCCGCATGGCGGACTTCCTGGACCTCGGCCCCGAGGTATCGGCCGACGGCGACGCGGTCGACCTGGGCCGCGGCCGCGTCGTCGAGCTGCCCCCGGGGAACCCCGGACTGGCCGAGACCCTCGCGACCGCCCTCCGCGCCCTCCACCGCGCCGCGACGACCGGCGTGGCCCCGCCCATCGACCCCGCCCTGGCCGACCGGATCGCCGCCGCGATCCCCAAGGCGCGGGAGGTGGACGCCCGGCTCTCGAACGTCGGCGAGGAGCGCGCCCGGTTCCGCGACGAGCTGCTGGCGGCCTCGCCCCACGCGTACGCGACCCCGACGATCATCGCCGCCTGCGTCGCCGTCTGGGGCGCGATGGTCGCCAGCGGCGTCTCCCCGGCCGAGCCCGACTCCGAGGAGCTGATCGCCTGGGGAGCCAACGGCGCCCTGCGGGTTGCGCTGAAGGGGGAGGCGTGGCGGCTGCCGGCGAGCGTCTTCCTGCACGGGGGCATCCTCCACCTGGCCGTGAACATGTGGGCGCTGGCCGGGATCGGCCCGATGGTCGAGCGGCTGTACGGCACGCTCCGGTTCTCGGCCCTCTACCTCGCCGCGGGCGTCGGCGGGGCGCTGGCGAGCACGATGCTGGGCCCCGCGCGGGTGAGCGTCGGGGCGTCCGGGGCGATCTTCGGCGTGCTGGGGGCGCTCCTGGCGTTCCTGCTGGCCCACCGCCGCGCGATCCCGGCGAGCATCCTGAAGCCGATGCGGTCGCAGATCATCGCGCTGGTGGTCTTCAACGTCGCCTTCGGCGCGGCCGTCCCGGCCATCGACCAGGCGGCCCACCTGGGGGGGCTGGCGACGGGCTTCCTCGCCGGGCTGGCCCTGGCCCCGCCCTGGCCGCGCCGGGGGGCGTCGACGGCCGGGCTGGCGCGGTCGATCCTCGCCTGCGGCGCGGTCGCGGCGGTCGTGACCGTCGCCTGCGGCGTCGCGATCGAGCGCCGGGCCGACACACTCGCGCCGATGGACCTCTTCCGCGACCTCGCCATCCAGCTCGCCCCGATCGAGGACCGCCAGATCGAGACCGTGAAGGGGGTCATGGAGATCGCCGAGGAGATCCAGTCGGGGGACGACGAGACCGTCCGGGTCGACCTGGCCGCGCGGCTCGCGGAGCAGGAGCGCGAGGGCCGCGCCGTGCTCGTCACGCTCGGCCGCGTCTGGACCCCCGACGCCAGGCTCCGCGCGGTCGTCGACCGCCTGGCCGAGGCCCAGCGCGAGCAAATCGCCGCCGTCGAGGCCGCCCGCCAATACGTCCGCTCGGGCGACCCCCGCGACCTGGAAGGCCCCAAGGGATTCGCGCGGCACGCCGAGGCCATGGCCCGCTCCCGCGCCTCCGCCATCGACCTCCAGGAGTCCTTCCTCCGCGAGAACCGCCTCGTCGAGCCGGCCGACGGGCCCTGACGGCGTCCCTCCCGCCGCGATCGTCGCGACCGGAACGCGCGGGGGCCTCCTCGCCGGCCCGCCTTTGACGGCGTCGGCCTCGGCCTGGGACAATCGCTCGACCCGTCCATCGCCACCGCGAGCCGAGCACCGCCAATGAGTTCCATCGTCGAGTTGCTGGAGAGGGCGCGCGAGGTCCTGAAGGGCCGCGAGGCCGAGCAGGTGGACCGCGAGCTGGAGGCGTTCGAGGCGCTCCGGGGCCAGATCGGCGGCAGGGCGAAGCCGATCCCCGCCGACCTGCTGGCGGGCCACGTCGCCGCGATCGTCCCGGCCGAGGAATGGCCCGTGCGGGCCGACGCGATGGACGCCCTCATCCGCCGGCTCGACTCGGCCCGGAAGGAGGAGCTGCGGATCCGCTCCCGCCCCCAAGGGGCCCGCGCCCTGGGCCTCTACGCCACCGGCCGCAAGGGGACGACCGCCCATCGCCCCTATCGGACCCTCGTCCGCGGCGTCGATCCCATCGACGCCCGCTGCGACTGCCCCGACTTCCTCAAGAACTCGCTGGGGATCTGCAAGCACGTCCTCGCCGCGCTCGGGCACATTTACGACCGCCCCAACCTGCTGGCGAAGGCCCGCAAGGAGCAGGCCGCCGCGACCCCCGGCGAGGGCCTGGCCTGGGATCCGATCCGCCCCCTCGTCGGCGCCGGCGACTGGCTCGACCGCGTGCTGCACGAGGGCTCCGAGAAGCTGCCCAAGTTCTCCCAGGCCAAGGGGGACGTCCGCTACCTCTTCCGCGAGGACGGCCCCCGCCGCGCCGTGCTCCGCAACACCTTCCCCGACGCCCCCGAGAAGCGGCTGGACCTGGTCGAGACCCTGCTGAAGGCCGTCCCCGCCGACCCCGACTCCCCCCGGTTCGACCCCGCCCTCCTGGCGATGCTGACCCGCGAGAAGGCCCGCCTCCGCCGCGTGGTCGACGCCGCCGTCTGGCCGTCGGAGTTGAAGACGGCCTTCCGGCACCTCTCCCGGCCGCTCTACCCCTATCAGAAGGAAGGGGTCTCGCTGTTCCTTAGGCGCACCCGGATGCTGCTGGCCGACGACATGGGCCTGGGCAAGACGGCGCAGGCCATCGCCTGCTGCGCGATCCTGAGGAAGCTCGGCCGCGTCCGGAAGGGGTTGGTGATCGTCCCGGCGAGCCTCAAGTCGCAGTGGGCCCGCGAGTGGGCCAGCTTCACCGACCTGCCGATCCGCGTCGTCGACGGCACTCCCGCCGAGCGCGCCGCCGCCTACGAGGAGACCCGTGAAGGCTTCCTCGTCATCAACTATGAGCAACTCCTCCGCGACCTCGACGTCGCCCGGGGCTGGGCGCCGGACCTCGTCGTGCTGGACGAGGCGCAGCGGATCAAGAACTGGCAGACGAAAACCGCCCTCTCGGTGAAGGGGCTGGATCCGAAGTACCGCCTGGTGCTGACCGGCACGCCGATGGAGAACCGCGTCGAGGAGCTGGCGTCGGTCGTCGAGTGGGTCGACGACGACGCCCTGGAGCCCAAGTGGCGGCTCCCCTCGGTCCACGCCGTCCGGGGCGACGGCGGCAAGGAGGTCGTCGGCGTCCGCAACCTGGAGACGCTCCGCCAGCGCCTCGCCCCGTGCATGCTCCGCCGCGTCCGCCGGGAGGTGCTCGACCAGCTCCCCCCCCGCACCGACGTCCGCGTCCCGATCGAGATGACCGACGCCCAGGTGGAGGAGCACGAGTCGCTCAACCAGCCCATCGCCCAGCTCCTGGCCGTCGCCCGCCGGAGGCCGCTGAAGCAGGCCGAGTTCCTCCGCCTGATGAGCCTGATGACCACCCAGCGGATCATCTCCAACGGCCTGGCGCAGCTCCGGTTCGACGAGGTCTGGCCGACCCTGAAGGGCCGTCGCCCCGACGACGCCCTCCTGCAAGGGCTCGCCGCGCCGAAGCTGATCGAGCTGCGGCAACTGATCCGTCAGCTGGTGATCGACCAGGGGCGGAAGGTGGTCGTCTTCAGCCAGTGGCGGCGGATGCTCCACCTGGCGCACTGGGCCGTCGGCGACCTCCTGTCCGAATCTCGCCTCCGCGCCGGCTACTTCACCGGCGCCGAGAAGGCCGGGCGGCGGACCCAGAACATCGTCGAGTTCCACGACGACCCCGCCTTCCGCGTCCTCTTCGCCACCGACGCCGGCGGCGTGGGGCTGAACCTCCAGCGCGCCGCGAACAGCGTGATCAACCTGGAGCTGCCCTGGAACCCGGCCGTGCTGGAGCAGCGGATCGGGCGGATCTACCGGCTGGGGCAGGAGTCGCCGATCGACGTCTACAACCTCGTCGCCGAGCAGGGCATCGAGTCGCGCATCGCCGACCTCGTCGGCTCCAAGCAGGCCTTCTTCAAGGGGCTGTTCGACGGCGAGAGCGACGTCGTCCACTTCGACCAGGCCGGCTCGTTCCTCAGCCGCGCCCAGAAGATGTACGAGGGGGCCGCCCCGGCCGTCGGCGGCGACTCGATCGAGGGCGAGGCGTTCGACCCCTCCGACCTGGAGATCGACGACGAGGTGGTCGACGACGCCCCGGACCCCGTCGACGTGCTGATCGACGCCGGCGCCCACGACGGGCCGACCGACGCCCCCTCCCCCTCCCCCGCCCCCCGCGCCTCCCGCGCGCCCGCGCTCGACGACGGCGAGGTGCGCCGGCTTTTCTCGACGCTCAGCATCCGCCGGAGCGACGCCGGCGGCGTGATCATCGAGGCGCCCCCGGAGGCCGCGGAGACCCTCGGCGCGCTGTTCGAGGGGATGGCCGCCATGCTGCGGGCCTCGGCGGATCGGGGGGAGTGAGCCGAAGACCGGGACCGGGAACGGAGGCGGAACGATGAAGCTCGCGGACGCGATCGGACGGCTCGACGCCCTGGGGGCGGGCAAGCCGCGGGTGGTGATGGGGCCGCTGCGGGCGCTGGCGAATGAGATCGGCGTCGACCACGACCTGGCGCTCCAACTCTGGGAGACGGATCGGGCCGACGCCATGCTCCTGGCCGCGATGATCATGTCGCCGCGACGGCTCGCGCCCGAGGAAGCCGACGCCCTGCTCGCCTCGACCGCCGACGTCCAGATCCTGGACGAGCTGACCTACAAGGTCGTCGCCGAATCCCCCGGCGCGGACGACCTTCGCCGGAAGTGGCTGGCCTCCGAGGACGAGTTGACCGGCCGCGCCGGCTGGAACCTGCTCGTCGCCAGGCTCCTGCGCAAGCGGCTCCCCTCGGAGGACTGCACCGAGATCCTGGAGACGATCGACGCGGGTTGCAAGTCGGCGCCGGTGAAGACGGCGGAATCCATGATGCGCTGCCTGGTGGAGATCGCCGTCCGGTTCCCCGAGCACCGCGAGCGCGCCATCGACATCGGCGACCGCTGGGGCCTCATCGACGACCGCCCGGTCCCCAAGGGCTGCACCCCGTTCCACGCCACGGAATGGATCGCCGCGATCCTCCGCCGCAAAAAATCGGATTCCTGAAATCCCGCCGATCGCCCCGCGGACCATACGGGTTGTTCGATGACGGTGCTCCTTGACATCCCGGAAGCAGTTAGGCATCGCGGGCCCATGGCGAATGCCCGCCCTGATTCGTCCCCGCTCCAGCCGGGAGAGGGTGGCCCGAAGGGCCGGGGGAGGGTCGTCGGACGGTAGAAACAGCGACGGTTCGCGATCGCGAGACCGACGCCCCCCCCCCGCTGCGACGACCCCCGCCCGCCGCTGGCGCGGCTGCCCTCTCCCGGCGGGGGAGGGGACGGGCGTTTCACGCCTGCCGGCACTATCGGCGAGCGAAAAACACTTCGAAGACGACGAACGAAGCCAACGCGATTTGGGTTCAAAGCCTGGATTGTCAAGAAGTTGCGTTGTTGCAGGCGAGGGCCGCGGCGCGCGAACGAAGCCAACCCACGAGCCACCCGCCGCCCCAGGGACCGGCGGCGTCGATGGGGGCATGACGGGCTCGGGACGCGGCACCTGGCGCTTGCGGCGGCCCTCGGGGCGCGTCATCCTGTTGGGTGATCGTGCCCCCCGCCCCGGGCGTGGCCGCCTTCCCGCCATCTCGAAGGAGTCGTGCCGATGAAGCGACGAGATTTCCTCACCCATTCCGCCCTGGCCGGGGCCTCGGCCGGGTTCCTCCGCGCCGGCGCGCCGGCGATCGCCAGGGCGGCCGAGGAGTCGCCCAATTCCAAGGTCCGGTTCGCCTGCATCGGCGTCGGCGGCAAGGGGGATAGCGACACCCACGACGCCGGCAAGCACGGCGAGATCGTCGCCCTCTGCGACATCGACGAGAAGACCCTGGACAAGATGGGGGAGAAGTACCCCAACGCCAAGAAGTACTACGACTACCGCAAGATGCTGGAGGAGATGGGCGACAAGATCGACGCCGTCACCGTCAGCACCCCCGACCACACCCACGCCCCCGCCGCCGTCATGGCCATGCGGATGGGCAAGCACGCCTTCGTCCAGAAGCCCCTGACCTGGTCCATCGAGGAGGCCCGCGTCCTGCGCGAGCTGGCCGCCGAGAAGAAGCTCTGCACCCAGATGGGCAACCAGGGGACCGCCCAGGACGGCTTCCGCGAGGGGGTCGAACTCCTCCGCGCCGGCGCCCTCGGCCGCGTCAAGGAGATCCACGTCTGGACCAACCGCCCGGTGTGGCCGCAGGGGATCCCCGGCTTCAAGGACTACCCCGGCATCCCCAACCACGTCCACTGGTATGAGTTCCTCGGCCCCGCCCAGGACCGCCCGTACCACGACGGCTACCACCCGTTCAACTGGCGCGGCTGGCTCGACTTCGGCACCGGCGCCCTGGGCGACATGGCCTGCCACACCATCAACGTCGCCGCCATGGGCCTGGGCCTCTTCGACCCCGAGGCCGCCGAGGTCGTGGAGACCTCGGGCATCGTCGACGACCAGACCTTCCCGACCTGGTCCATCATCAAGACCCACTTCGGCGAGCGCGAGGGCCGCGCCCCGCTGACGCTCAACTGGTATGACGGCGGCAACAACCTCCCCGAGGACAAGCGCGCCTACAAGTCGCTGCTCCACGGCGAGGACCCGACCGGCAGCGGCCTGCTCATCATCGGCGACAAGGGCTCGTTCTTCTCCAAGAACGACTACGGCGCCGAGCACGCCCTCCTGCCCAAGGAGAACTTCCAGGACTTCAAGAAGCCCGAGCCGAGCCTCCCGCGCTCGCCCGGCCACTTCAAGGAGTTCGTCGAGGCCATCCAGGCAGGCGACCCCTCCAAGGCCCTCTCCAACTTCGACTACGCCGGCCGGCTCACCGAGAGCGTCCTGCTGGGCGTCGTCGCCCTGCGGGTCGGCGGCCGGGTCGAGTGGGACGCCGAGAACATGAAGGTGAAGGGGAACCCCGACGCCGACAAGTTCATCCGCCGCGACTACCGCAAGGGCTTCTCCATCCACGCCTGAGCCGATCGGCCGGGGCTCGATGCATCGCCCGCCGGGGCCGCCCGCGATCCACGCGGGCGGCCCCGCTCGTTTCGAAGCCTTGACGATCGCGGCGGCGGCGGCGACGATGACGGGCGTCCGAGGGCAGTCCGTGGGCCGACGATCGGAGGGGACCATGAGACGATCCGACGGGAGTCGTGGCGCGTTCACCATCGTCGAGTTGCTGGTCGTCGTGGGCGTGATCGCGGTGCTCGCCTCGCTCCTCCTCGCCGCCGTCCGAAGGGCTCACGAGCCGGCGCGGTCGTCGCAGTGCCGCTGGCACCTGAAGCAACTGGGCCTGGCCCTGCACAACTACCATCTGGCCTGGAATGCCTTCCCGCCGGGATATCTCACCGAAGTCCGCCCGGCGCCGGACGTGGCGGGCGCGGTCGAGGTCGGGCCGGGATGGGCGTGGGGGGCGATGGCCATGGGGTACATGGAAGGCATGGCGGCGCCCTACAACGCCATCAACTTCCACCTGCCGATCGCCGCCCCCGCCTCGCGCACGGCGCGGACGGCGGAGATGGGCACTTTCCTGTGCCCTTCGGAGGGCCGGCCGGGGCCCGTCTCGTTCCATGCGCCCCAGGACGCGATCCTGCCCGACCCCCTGCCCCCGTCGTCCTACATCGGCTGCGGCGGGACGGCGGTCGATCCGCCGGCCGAAGGCGGCGACGGCATGTTCGGCCGGAACGTCGTCCGGACGCTGAGGGACGCCGTCGACGGCGCGGCCCACACGTTCCTGGTGGGCGAGCGCTCGCGCGACCTCGCCGACGCGACGTGGGCCGGCGTGGTCCCGGGCACGGTCCACGCGACGGCGCCGACGTGGCCCGTCCGGTCGTCCGGCCACCCCCGCGCGATGGTCCTCGGCTTCGCGGATTCGCCCCTCTCGCCGTCGACCCGGGGCCTCAACTCGACGCGCGCCGGGCACGCCGCCTTCCGCGGCCCCCACCCCGATGGCGCGGTCTTCGCGATGGTCGACGGCTCGGTTCGATTCCTGAAGGACTCGATGCACCCCGCGACCTTCAGCGCCCACGCGACCCGCGCCGGCGGCGAGGCCATCCCGCCCGACGGCGATTAGGGCCCGTCGCGACGCGGCGACGCCGGCGCCCGCGATGGCGTCGCGTGGAGCTTCATCAGCGCCCCGGGCAGCGCGTCCACCACGTCGCTCGCCATCATGCCGTCGTCGCCCAGGCGCCCGGCGGCAGCTCCCCCGGCGAGGGCGTGGAGATGCACGCCCCAGACGGCCGCCGTGGTGGGGTCGGCCCCGCGCGCCAGCAGCCCGCCGATGACCCCCGCCAGCACGTCGCCGCTCCCGGCCGTCCCCAGGCCGTCCGCGCCCGCCCGGTTCAGGTAGGCCCCGCCGTCGCCCGCGATGAATGTCTCCGCCCCCTTGAGGACGAGGACCACCCCCCATTCATGGGCGAACCGCCCCGCGACCTCCGCGCGACGGCCCGCGATCTCCCCGGCCTCCATCCCCGCGATCCGGGACATCTCCCCGACGTGCGGCGTGAGCACGCGAGCCCCCGCGCCGCCCAGACGCCCGCCGTCAGCCCACGCGGAGAGGGCGCCCGCGTCGACCACCGCCGGCAGCGGCGTCGCGGCGAGGAATGCCGAGGCGAACGCGGCCGTCGTCGCGTCGTCGACCAGGCCCGGCCCGATCGCCACGGCGTCGCTGGCCTCGATGTGCTCCCGCAGCCCTTCCACGAGGGACGCGGGGTCGCCTTGCTCGGGGAGCGGGACGACCATCAGCTCGGGGACCGCGACGCCGACGGCCGTGGCGATCGACCTCGGCGCCGCCAGTCGGACGGTCCCGCAGCCGACGCGGAGCGCGGCCCTGGCGGCGAGGATGGCCGCGCCAGGGAGGCCGGGCGAGCCCGCGACCAGCAGCAGCTTGCCGCGCCCCACCTTCCCCTTCTCGGGGTCGGCGCGCGGCAGGGGCATGGACCGGAGCAAGGAAGGGTCGATGAGCCTCGGGTCGGCGTGGCGCATGGCTGGTCGGTCGCCTCGGGGATCGCGGGGCGGACAGGGCCGCTATACCTCCGATAGCAAGCCCCGTACCCGACGCTCGGCGTCCGGGTGGGCCGGCGTTTGCATGGGCGGTAGGCCCTTCGGCCGTCCCCGAGCCCCCCAATGAGGAACCCCCCATGGCCGCCATGAGCGACATCCTGATCATCGTCACCAGCGCCGACGAGTATGCCACGGTGGGCTACCGCACCGGCCTCTGGCTCGGCGAGTTGACGCACTTCGTCGACGTCGCCGAGGAGGCCGCGCTCACGACCGACATCGCCAGCCCGGCCGGCGGCAAGACGCCGATCGACCCCGAGAGCGTGGCCCAGTCGGTCCTCGACGACGCGGTGGCCGGGCGCTACAAGGACCGCGCCTTCATGGACCGGCTCGAATCGACCCTGAAGCTGTCCGAGGTCGACCCGTCGAAATACGGCGCGATCTACCTGGCCGGCGGCCACGGCGCCATGTTCGACTTCACCGACTCCAGGGAGTTGCAGGGGCTCGTCGCCGCCTTCTGGGACTCGGGCAAGGTGGTCTCGGCCGTCTGCCACGGCCCCGCGGGGCTGCTGAACGTCCGCGCGGGCGACGGCCAGTACCTCCTCGCGGGCAAGAACGCCACCGGCTTCTCCTGGAACGAGGAGGTCAAGTTCGCCCGCGACGACGCCGTCCCCTACAATCTGGAGGAGGAGCTGCAGGCCCGGGGCGCGACCTACAGCAAGGCGTGGCTCGCGATGGGGAGCCACGTCGTCGAGGACGGCCGCCTGATCACCGGCCAGAACCCCACCAGCACCACGGGCGTCGCCCAGGCGGTCGTGAGGCTGCTGCGGCAAGGGTGAAAGGCCATGGACATCCGCCCCGCCCTCCCCGAGGACGCCGCCGCGATCGCGTCGATCATCCTCCCCGTCCTCGACGCCCTGGCGATGTTCCGAGTGCCCTGACGCCGTCGCGTCAGGCCTCCGCGACGGCGGGCTCGCCGATCGGGAGGTCGTCGTCGCCGTAGAACTCGAAGAAGTTCTGGCCGGCGAGGGCGTCGTTCATGGCGCGGCGGACGGTCCGGAGCTGGCCGGCGAACTTGATGTAGTCCTCCAGCAGCCGACGCCGCTCGGCGGCGGGCAGCTGGGTGATGTCGGAGTAGAACCGGCGGTTGCGGCGCTTGTCGCGGAAGCTCCAGAGCCGCTTGAACCGCCGGCCGTAGTCCGGGTCGTCGTATTCGAGCAGCCGGGCGTACTGGCGGGCCTTCATCTTCTTGGCGAAGGCGATCAGCTCGGCGTCGGTTTCGAAGCCGTTGAGGTCCTCGATCCAATCGACGATTTGCTCGGTGGTCAGCCTGGGGCCCCTCTCCTCGCAAAGCTGCTGCAAGCTGGCGACGATCTCCGCGGGTCCCATGCACGTCCTCCCATCGAGCGATTGGCGCGCGACGATTCCTCTCGATTCGACCAATTGTAGGCGCGCGCATGTCCCCCGTCGATGGACTCGCGTCCAGATTTCCGCGATCACCGCGTCGACGAGGGCTCCAGCGCCGCCAGCGCCTTCGCCACGGCCTCCCGGAGTTGCTCGCCGCGAAGGCCCGTGGCGAGGACGCGGCCATCGGGGCCGATGAGGAAGGTGGACGGGATGGCGCGGACGCCGTAGTCCTGGGCCGCGCCGGCACCCATCGGGCCGGCGAACGCCTGGGTCCAGGTCAGGCCCTCCTTCGCGACGAATCCGGCCGCGACGCCCGGCGCCTCGTCGCACGAGACGCCGACCAGCTCGAATCGCGGGTCGCCGCCGTGAGCCTTCGCCAAGTCCATCAGCGCCGGCATCTCGTCGCGGCAGGGCCCGCACCAGGTCGCCCAGAAGTCCAGCACCACGACTTTCCCCCGCCGGTCGCCGAGCATGAATCGCCCCTTCGGCCCGTCCAGCCGCTCCAGGTCGAGCGCCGGGGCCTCGTCGCCGACGTTGAGACGCCGTTCGAGCCTGGCGATGACTTCGCCCACGTCCACCGCCGACGCCACGTCGCCCGCTGGGACGACGAACTCCAGGCGGCCCCGGGCGATCGTCTCGGGGATCCGCCGCGAGCCGGGCGGCGCCGGGGTCGTGACGTCCACCGTCAGCAAGTAGGGGCCGGGCGGCACGTCGTCGGCGCGGAAACGCCCCTCCGCGTCGAAGCTCCCGGCGTAGCGAGTCCACGAGCCGGTGTTGCGGGCGAGGAGCCTGTCGAGGATGCCGGGGCTGGGCGTGATCCGGGCGGGCTCGTTCCGCGACCAGTCGACGGGGGCGGCGGCCGGCCCATCCAGCACGACCCGGCCGACGACGCGGCGGCCGTCACCGCCGAGGGTCGTCCGGGTCGTCTCGCCCGGCTTGACCTCGACGGCCTTCATCCCGACCCACGAGTTCGAGGACATGCCATCGCCGATATCGGTGGTGAGCACCCGGCCCACATAGCCGGGAAAGGGGGCGACCTTGTCGAGGATGAACCGGCCTTCCGCGTCGGCCTGGGTCGAGGCCCCGAGTTCGCACCACGTCGTCGCCGTTCGCGGGAGCCGATTGGGATCGGGCTGGAACGTCACCCCCGCGCCGGCCCCGGGCTCCCGCCCGATCATCACCCTCCCCTCGATCCGGCCCCAGGGTCGCAGCGTCAGGGTGGCCGATCCCGCGAACTCCTCGGGCGTCGCCAGGGCGAGGCCCGCGTCGGCGGCCGCGACCAGCGTGAACGGTCCCTCGGGCTTCGAGAAGTTGAATCGGCCGTCGTCCCCCGCCTTCGCGATGGACGATTCGAGGTACTTCTCGAAGTGATCGCCCCTCAGCGCGGTGTAGATGTTGGGCAGGACGAGCGCCACCTCGGCCCCGGCGGCCGGCCGGCCATCGGGGAGCAGCACGACGCCGTCGAGCCCGGGCCGCGGCTCGAGCGCGAAGTCTTCCGTCGTCGCCCCCTCGTCGGATCGGAACGCCCGCGACTCGGCGGGCCTGTACCCGGGGGCCTCGACCCGCAGGTGGTGGGACCGGGCCGGGAAGTCCATCGATTGTACGTAGCGGCCCTCGGTGAACTCCGCGGGCTCGTCGCGACGCCAGGTCACGCCGTCGCGGTCTTGCTCGGTTCGCCCCTGGAAGACGGTGAATTTCGGGATGGGACGCCCCGTCTTCGCGTCGGTGACGGCGCCAGTGATCGTCAGGGCCGGGTAGAGCACGACGATCTGCTCCTCCCCCGCCGTCAGCGGGACGAGGCGGGCCCGCATGTAGCCATCGAGGAAGATGTCGAACAGGACGGCGTCCCCGGGGGCGCCGCGCCAGGCGACGCGCCCCTCCGCGTCCGTGTTCGCGCGGAACCGGATCGACTGTCGGTCTCGCCAGCGATCGACCGCGACGTACGCTCCGACGACGGGCCGACCCTGGACGTCGACCACGCGGACCCGGAGCGTCGAGCCGGGCCCGAGCGCGATGGTCGGCGGCGTGGTCTCCCCCTCCGCGACCTCGACGGCGCGGACCTCCGGCGCGAGGCCCTCGGCCTGGACGGTGAGGAAGCCAGGGCCGGCCTCGCAGTTCTCCAGGGAGAAGCCGCCCGCGGCGTCGGTGCGCGAGGTCGGAGGATCGGGCGAGAACTCGGCGCGGTCGAGCGACACCACGGCGTCGGCCACGGGCTGGCCGTCGGGGCCGACGACCTTCCCCCGCACAGTTCCCCCCTTCTTCAGCACGGCCGTCACGCCGTCGAGCCCGCGGGCGAGCCCGCCATGCGACGAGCGATACCGAGGATGCTCGACCCGGACGGCCACCCCCTGCAAGACCGAGGGCGCCTCGTCGATCCGCCATCGTCCCTGGGCGTCGGTCGTCGGGGTCGCGAGGCTAAACCGGTAGTTGCCCAGGTCCGATTCGGTGGGCGGGACGCTGAGCGTCACGGTGGCGCCCTCGATGCCCCGACCGGCCTCGTCGGTCACGACGCCCCCGATCGTCGTGCCGCGAGGCATCTTCAATTCCTTGACGTCCGGGATCTGGATCGGCCGTCGCTCCCCGCTCCAGAGGACATGCGCCGGGACGAATCCGGGCTTGCGGAGCGTGATGGCGAAGTTCGATGACGCCAGGGACGGGTCGTACTTCACGCTCGCGGACCCGTCGGCATCGGTCGTCAACTTGCCGTCCACCCGCTTCGATCCCGGGCGGCCGTGATGACGGTAGGTCACCTCCACGCCCGGCAACGCCTGGCCGGTCTCGGCCTCGACGACGCGGACGGTCAGGGTTTTCATCGGTGGCTCGTCCGGGTTCGCGGGGGCGTCCTGGGCGCGGATGACCGCGGCGCCGCCGACGAGGACGATGAGCGCGGCGGAGAGCAAAAGCGCGGGCATGACGAGCCTCCGGGGGAGCGGGGACCGATACACCATGCGTTGCAGGGATTCGACGCGACGCCGCAAGTCGCAGGCGCGGGCCATCGCCAGGCCGCGGGCGGGGGGGGCGGCCGAGGCCCGCAGCGCCAGTCGCGCGAGCGCCCGGCCGTAGGTCGCCACGTCGCCGAGGCGGTCGACGGCCACGGCGTCGCAGACCGCGTCGCAGGCGGAGGCGTGCGCGACGCGGATCCGCCAGGCGAGCGGGTGGAACCACAAGGCGAGGCTCGCCAGCCCCAGCAGGTCGTTCCACGCCAGGTCGCCGTTCCGGACGTGCGCCAATTCGTGGATGAGCACCGCGTCCAGGTCGGGCCCCGGCGCGTCGAGCCCCATCCCGGCCGGCAGCAGGATCGTCGGCCGCGCCAGGCCGGCGATGCAGGGGGACGCGATGTCCGGGGAGACGACCACCCGTGCCCGACGCCGCAGCCCCAACCCCTCGGCCGTCGCGAGGCAGGACTCCCTCGCCGCCGTCGGCGCCTCGCTCGCGCGCCGGACGATCCGCCTCAGCCGCAGCGAGCCGATCGCGAGCCGCGCGAGCCCGACCGCGACCCCCGCCAGCCAGGCGACCGTCAACCAGGTGGCGCGATCGATCGCTCCGACGGGCGTCGAGGCCGGCTTCGGATCGACGCGAGGGGCGACCCGCGTCGCGATAGGCATGGGAGGGGCGATGGGGGGCGCGACCTCGCGAGGCCGTCCCGGTTCGGGGAACGATGGCGAGGCAATAACGGGCGGGCCGGGCTCGACCGCCGGCGCGGCCACGCGCCACGTCGCCAGCGGCGGCGCGAAGGCGAGCGCCGCCACCGCGGCCAGCCCGATCGTCGCGCACCGCCACGTGAGGACGCGCCATCGCGGGTTCGCCCGCGCGAGCGCCGCGTGGCAGAGCCAGGCCGCGGCCAGGACGGCCGTCGCCTTCAGGACGATCAACAGGCCCGTCGGGGCCTCCGCGAGCCGATCGAGCCCGATCATCGCCCGGCCCCCCCTTCGCCGCCCGGGGGCGGTTGATCCGCCCCCTGCTCCGCCAGCCGTCGCAGGGCGATCAGGTCATCCTCGCTCAGCTTCTCGGACCGGATGATGTTCATCACCAGGTTCTCGATCGACCCGCCGCAGTAGGCGTCGACCAGCTCGCCCAGCGTCGCGCGGAACGCCGAGCGTCGCCGCATGGTCGGCTTGTAGAAGTACGCCTTGCCGACCAGCCGGCGGGTGACGTGCCCCTTCTCCAGCAACGTCGCCAGGTGCGACCGCAGCGCCGAGTTCTTGATCGGCTCCGGGTGTCGCGCCTGCAACTCCGCGGGCTTCATCTCGCCGTGCTCCCAGAGGAGCCGCATCACCTTCAACTCGCCCCGAGTCAGTCGCGCCATGGATCGGCCTCCGTCTCGATGTGCGGAAGATACCGCACGTCGGGCCGCCGCGTCCAGGAGAAAGTGCGGGGATTCCCGCACGTCGTCGCCCGTCGCGGCCCTTGTCCCCCCGGGGGCCGCGCGTAGAATCAACGCGGTGGACGGAAACCCATCGATCGACCCCCTGGTAGTGCAACGATGCGCATCGACGACGTCGGAATTCGCGCGGGCGTCGCGCTGACATGGCTGCTGCTCGCGGCCCTCGCGCCGACGCGCGCTGCCGACGCGCCCGACCCGGCGGCGGTGGAGCGCGGGCGGCGGCTGATGGAGGGGCGGCAGTTCCTCTCGGCCGAATGGTCGGACGCCGCCTACAAGGCGGTCGGCCGGCTCTGGGACGAACCCGGCCCCGACCCCGACGCCGACCCCGAGGGCTACGCGCGGGCGTTCGCCGGGCGCTACGGGTTCCATCCCGCCCCCTTCCCCAACGACGGCCTGCCGATGGGCCTGAAACGCGCCGAGGGCGCCGACGGGACGGCCCGGGGGTTCCAGGTCGACTGCCTGGTCTGCCACGGCGGCTCGATCGGCGGCAAGAGCTACGTCGGCATGCCGAACACCCGGATCGACTACGCCGGATTCTTCCCCGACCTCTTCCGCGCCGACGGCCGCCCGCTCCCCCTGCTGCCGTTCGTGCTCAACACCACGCGCGGGACGACCAACGCGGGGATGTTCTCGATGGCGCTGCTGAGCCTACGGAACCCGGACCTCTCCAGGCGCGTCCTGCCGCTGCCGATGGGGTCGAACCTCCCCGAGCTGGACGCGCCGGCGTGGTGGCTCCTCAAGTACAAGGAGACGATGTACCACGACGGCCGCACGCCCGCCGCGTCGGCCCGCTCGATCATGCAGTTCCTGATGGCCGACAAGACGGCCGAGGAGTTCCGCGAGCTGGAGCCGGACTTCGCCGACATCCACGCCTATATCCGGAGCATCGAGGCCCCGAAGTACCCCTTCCCGATCGACCGCGCCGCCGCCGACCGCGGCCGCGCCGTGTTCGAGGAATCCTGCGCGAGCTGCCACGGCACGCATGGGGACACGGTCGACTACCCCAACGTCGTCGTGCCGCTCGACGTGATCGGGACCGACCCCGCGCGGGTCACCGGGATGTCCGACCGCGCGGTGGAGTACTACAACTCCACGTGGTTCGGCGAGAAGCACCCCGCCGACATGACCGGCGAGCGCGGCTACCAGGCGCCGCCGCTGGTCGGGATCTGGGCCAGCGCGCCGTACCTCCACAACGGGTCCGTCCCGACCCTGCGGCTGCTGCTGGACTCCAGGAGCCGACCACGCCGCTACCTCCGGCCGCCTTCCACCGACTTCGAGCATTACGACACGCGCGACGTCGGCTGGAAGTACGTCGAGGCGCCCGAGGGCGAGTCGCCGGACCCGAAGGATCCGCGCCGGCTGTTCGACGCCTCGCGATATGGCCTGGGCATTGGCGGGCATGCGTTCGGCGACAAGCTGGAGGAGGCCCAGCGCTCGGACGTCATCGAATATCTCAAGACGCTGTGAGCCGCGTCCCCCCTCGCGCGGGTGGGAGGGGGGACACGCGTCGGTCAGCCCCGACGCCGGGCGCGGGCGGCGAGGACCAGGCCCAGGCCGATGGCGGCGGTCGCCAGGCTCGTCGGCTCGGGGACGGCCGTGGGGGAGGCGTAATTGATGACGCCGACGCCCGTCAGGTCGAAGCCCGACGACGCGAACGGCGTGGAGTACGGGTCGTTGATCAGGTTCCCCAGCGAATCGCGCGAGCCCAGCGCCGGGTCGATCGAGCCGACGACGTCGATCAGGCGGACGAAGTTGATGTTCATGACGTCCAGCAGCGGCGAGAGCCCGCGCAGCTCGGCCAGGTCGAAGCCCGTGCCGTATCCGGCGACGTACTTGCCCGCCAGGTTGTTGATGTCGCGGGCGTCGATAGGCCCGAAGCCGCCGACCTGCGCGGCCGTCTGGGTGAGCGAGGTCGCCGCGAACCGGAAGAAGTCGAGCCCGTTGGTCGAGACCTCGACGAACGCCAACTCCAGGAACGCGAGCCCCGCCGCCCCCGAGAGGAAGCCGTTTTCGAAGACGGCGAAGTCGGCCCCGTCGCCGTCGGCGATGGGGGCGTCGAAGCCGAGGGTGATCGAGCCGCCGTCCCCCAGCGAGACGAGCCCGCTCGCGGCCGACCCCAGCGCGCCGGCGGGCGAGCCGGCCGAGGCGAGCGGCCCGCCCGGGTTGGCGACATCCTGGGGGCCGGGGGAGAAGTCGACGACCGACGTCGCCCACCCCTGGAAGACGCCGCTGTTCAGGGCGATCCCCTGCGAGCCGGCCTGCCCGACCTGGGGGTCGAAGCCGGCGCGGGCGGGGGCCGCCAGGGCGATGAGGACGAGGGCCGGGACGAGACGCGAGTTCGCGAGGCGCATGAGCATACCCTTTCGTGCGATCGAGCTAAGATGGCTATCTCGGCGCGCGCCGGTCCCGGCGCCGCGCCCCGTCGATTTCGCGACGGGCGGGGTGAGGGCTTCGGCGCGCGTCCCGCGAGGGCCTCGGCGGGGCCGGCTCAGGTCGGCGTCGGCCCCATCGCCCGGGGCCGCGCGCGACGTCGCCGCGGCCTC
>NZ_JBBCIR010000011.1:0-6332 GCF_037189885.1 Paludisphaera sp. | reverse complement strand
CGGGCGATCCCGACGGCCTCCCGCGCCAGCCGCAGCACCGACTTGGTCATGGGCCGGGTCGTCTGGCTCTTGGTCTTCATGCCCCTTCTACGAACACCGGCCCGGGATTGTTTTCGACAGAGCACCACGAGGGGAGAAGGGGGGACGCGTATCCCCTTGGCGATGTTTTCCACGGGGCCTCCTCGCGACCCCAGACGGCCTCAGACTTCCACATATCCCTTGCCGGTCTTCTCTTCGATGAGACCCGCGACGTGGCGGGACGCCGCGGCCTCGTCGGCGAAGGTCTTCGCCTTCGCCTGGCCGGTCGAGCCGATCCGCCCGTATCGGACGACGACCTCGCAACCGTCCCGCGCGACCTCCCAGAACTTCGCCGAGCCGCCGTCGACCAGTTCGAATCGACGGGCCGACGCCGTCGCCGTCACGGTCGTGGGGACGGGCGCGGCTGTGACCTCCACCGACTCCGAGGGCCCGGCGACGTCGCACCGGACGCCCAGGAACGACGGGAACCGGGGGACCCCCGCCTCCGTCAGCTCCTGGTAACGGAACGCGATCAGCGAGCCGACGGCCGGCGGACGCTCGCGTTGGGCGTCGGAGAAGCCGGTTCCCACGGAGAACTTCGTCCCGTCGGCCAGCTCCACCAGCAGCGCCCCGAGCCTCCCCTTGTGCCTCCCCGCGCCGGGCTGGTGCCCCAGCACGCGGGCCTCGGCGTCGCGGAAGCTCTTGACCTTCAGGAGGGAGACCGAGCGGCCGATCTCGTAGGCCGACGCCGGCCGGCGCAGCATGAGCCCCTCGCCCCCCAGGGCCTCGACCCGCGACAGCTCGGCGCGGAGGTGATCGATCCCCTCGCAGGTCGAATGCCCGTGGGCGCGGAGGTGGGGAGGGCGACGGCCCTCGACGTGGGCCCGCACGGAATCGAGCCGCGCCTCGAACGGGCCGTCGAACGTCGGGGCGTCGAAGGCCAGGTACGCGACCTCCTTCCAGTGGTCGCTCCGATCCTGCCGCCGGACGATCCCGACCGTCCTCTGGAACTGCTTCCGGCCGATCCACAGCTCGCCGTCGAGGGGAGAGTCCGGGAACCCTTCGAGGAACCAATCCGGCGCGTGGAAGGCATTGCCCAGGCGGGAGATCAGCCGGTTCCCGTCCCAGTACGCGCGGACGCCGTCGAGCTTCTCGCTCATCCACCAGCCGGCGAGGTCCTGGGCGTTGTCCCACGACTCGGCCAGCAGGAGCGGCGGGCCGGACTTCGCCTCCGCGCCCCCCTCGGCCTCGGGCCGCGGCGCGGGGACCGCCCCGACGCGGTCCTGCTCGGCCGCGTCCCCCCGCAGCTTCCTCAGGTGCTTGCACGTCCGCGACTCGATCGCGATCGACTGGTTCCGCCAGGCCGGGCACGAACAGGAGTAGACGCCCCCCGTGTTCTTCAGCACGTAAGGCTTCGCCCCCGATCCCTTCATCTCCATGGTCTCGCCGTCGAGCAGGTCGGGCATCGGACGTCCCTCACGGACAGTGGACATTTGAACCATATCGCCGCGAGCGCCTGTTGTAGCGCGCCGGCGTCCCGGCCGCAAGGCCGCGCCGACGAAAGGCCACGCCGCGCGGGCCGGGGCGGGGCGGATTCGGGGCGCGGGCTCGGTTATCCTCGTCATGGACTGGCGTCCGGATACCCATCACGACAGGAGACCGCATCGTGTCCCCAGCCGCCCGATTCCGCCTCGTCGGCCTCGCCGCCGGCCTCGTCGTCGCGAGCTTGATCCCGTCGGCCCACGCGCAGGCCGTGAAGGCCCGGCCCAAGGCCCAGGCGAAGAAGGCCGAGGCGAAGGCCCAGGCCAGGGCCGCCCGGCCCTACGCCGTGGAGCCGACGCATGCGAACGTCCCCTACGGCGAGCACGAGCGGCAGGTGCTCGACTTCTTCAAGGCGGAGTCCGACGGCCCCGCGCCGCTGGTCGTCTACATCCACGGCGGCGGCTGGAACGGCGGCGACAAGAAGCCGTTCGCCGACCTCAAGAAGCTGCTCGACGCCGGGGTCTCGGTCGCCACGATCAACTATCGGCTCGTCCCTCAGGCCCGCGCGGCGGGCGTCGAGCCGCCGGTGAAGTGGCCGCTGGAAGACGCCGCGCGGGCCGTCCAGTTCCTGCGTTCGAAGGCCGGCGAGTGGAACATCGACAAGGATCGCGTCGGCGCCACCGGGGGGTCGGCCGGCGCCTGCTCGTCGCTCTGGCTGGCCTTCCACGACGACATGGCCGATCCCGATTCGACCGACCCGATCGCCCGCGAGTCCACCCGCCTGGCCGCCGTCGCCGTCAACGGCGCCCAGACGACGCTCGACCCGAAAATCACCCGCGAGTGGATCCCCAACATGAAGTACGGCGGCCACGCCTTCGGCTTCGACGCCGGCGGGGGGAAGACTCAGTTCGAGAACTTCCACGACGGCCGCGAGAGCGTCGCCGAGTGGGTCGAGGAATACTCGCCCCTGTCGCACGTCACCCGTGACGATCCGCCGGTCTTCCTGAACTACCCCGCGCAGGACAAGCCGCCGGTGAAGGGGGAGGAGCAGAAGGACCCGACCCACTCGGCGTTGCTCGGCCTTATCCTGGAGGAGAAGCTCAAGGCCGAGGGGGTCGAGAGCCACCTCGCCTACCCCGGCGCGCCCGACGATCACTTCCAGACCCCGGCCGACTTCCTCATCACCAGGCTGAAGTCGGCGAAGCCCTGACGCGAAGCGAATGGGCCGCGTCTACCCCGCCCGTCACCGCGCCCTGTTGCGGTCGAAGTACGACTTCAGCAGCAGGGCGCGGTCGGTGGGCGCGGCGCTCGGCCGGTCGTCCTTCGGGTCGGGGCCGTGTTCGAAGCTCCAGCCGTGCCACTCGCGATAGGCGTGGTAGGCCCAATCCCAGCCGTATTCCTCCATCACGTCGATCACGTCGCGGAGGTAGTCGCGGGCGCTCGCGCCGGGCGCCCATCGGATCGCGCTGAACTCGCCGATGTAGATCGGCACGTTGTAGTCGCGCTCGAACCGCCGGGCCGGCTCCAGCGCCTCGCGGATCTCCTCCTTGCCCCACGACCGGCCGTCGACCACGCCCGGATAGGTCGGCCCGGTGGGGTTGTCGTGGACGCCCTGGTGGGTGAAGGCGTGGGGCTTGTACATGTGGACGCTGTAGACGACGCCGTCGATCCCGGGGAGGGGCTCGAAGTCGTCGAGGCCGTCGGGGTCGCCCCAGGGGGCGGGCTCGACGACGATGGCCTTCTTCGGGTCGAACGCGCGGATGCGCCTGGCGGCCTCCAGGGCCAGTTCGGGCCAGGTCTTCACGCCGTCGGGGAGCATGCCGGGGACGGGTTCGTTGAGCAGGTCGTAGCCCCAGACGGCCGGGTGGTCGTGGAACCGCCGGACGATCCGCTCCCACACCTCCAGGAAGTGCCGCTGGTGGGCCGGGTCGCGGAACAGGGACATCACGTCCGACCCCGCCGCGCGGCCGCCGGGGGGGGTGTGGAGGTCGATGAGGACGGCGATCCCCTCTTGCTCGCAGACGGGGAGGAGCCGGGCCAGGCGGTCCATCTCGCCGTCGATCCAGCGGTCGTACTCGGCCTCGGACGCGGTGTCGGCCGGGCCCTTGGGGAAGCCGCCCCAAAGGAGTTGCCAGCGAACGTGGTTGGCGCCCCAGGTCCGCGCCAGGGTCCGCAGGTCGTCGGCGTCGACGGTGGTGCCGATCATCACGCCGCGCAGGCGTCCCCGGCCGTGCCGCTGGTCGGGCTTCTCCCCGGAGGGGGCCGCCGCGCGACGCGCCGGGAGGATCTCGATCCGCGCGTCGTCGAACGTCACGCGGCCGGTCGTCGCCTCCAGGCCGAGGACCAGCTCCGCGGCCCGGAGGTCGTCCGGCACGGACTTCGTGAAGGAGACACGTGACCAGCCAAACGACCCGACGTCGACCGCCGCCTGCGGCCAGTCGTCGCCGGCGCCCTTGAGGTGGAGCATCACCTTCACGCCGTTCCAGGGTTGCGGCGGCTTCGCCACGTCGTCGGCCCTCACGTAGGCCTCGACCCGGATCCGACGCCCTCGAAGCGCCTCGACCGGCAGCGTCCACGTCGCGTTGCTCGACCCCGCGCCGGCCGACTTCGGCCGCTCGACCACCAACGCCGCCGAGCCCGACCGCCCCGCGCCGGGGACGACCCGCGCGCCCTCGCCCCCGACGGCCGCCCCGTCGAGCGGCCCGGCCTCGTCGAACGAGCGCGAGAAGACGACCGCGGCGTCCCCCCCCTCCCCCGCCCCCGACGCCCCCAGCAACACCCACGGCAACAGCGCGACGAACGTCCCGATCATGGCGGCACCTCCCGACGCCCCGCGCGTCACACGTCGTCGCGCGGGCCGACTCCCCCACGTTAACGCGCCCCAGGGGGGACGGCCAACCCGCGCGAGCATGGCCCCCGGAAGGGCGGCCCGCGATCTTTTCGACATGCTTTTCCTTGTCCCTTTCCCCGGGCGACCGGATAGGATGGCCATCGACGGTCGCCGGACATCCCGATCCCTTCATTTCGCGGGAAAGGACGGAGACGATGGGCACGCGACGCGAGTTCCTGGGCGGCGTGGGGCGAGGGATGCTGGTCGCGAGCGTCGGCCTCGGCACGGCGCTGGACATGGGCCTCGCCCCCGCCTGGGCCGGCGACGACGGCGACGGCGACGGCCGCGTCACCTTTGGGGGGCTGGAGCCGCTCGTCGGCCAGATGCAGGAGACGCCCGTCGATCGGCTCTTGCCGGCGCTGGTCGGGAAGCTCAACGCCGGGACCGAGCTGAAGACGCTCGTGGCCGCCGCGGCGCTGGCCAACGCGCGGACCTTCGGCGGCGAGGACTACATCGGCTTCCACGCGCTGATGGCCCTCGCGCCGGCCTACCACATGGCGCGTCAGATGCCCGAGGATCGCCGGGCGCTGCCGGTGCTCAAGGTGCTCTACCGCAACACGAGCCGGATCCAGGAGCACGGCGGCCGCCCCTCGGAGGTGCTGCGCGCGGTCCGGCCGGGCGCGCTCTCGGCCGGGCGCGACCCCGGCGAGGCGCTCCGCGAGGCCGTGCGCCGGAGGGACATGGGCGAGGCCGAGGCGACCTTCGCCGCGATCGCCGCCGGCTCGCCCGACGACGCGTTCAACAGCCTGCTCGTCGCCGTCGAGGACGACACCGAGGTCCACCGCGTCGTCCTGCCGTATCGCGCCTGGGAACTCCTCGACGTCGTGGGCAAGGAGCAGGCCCACGCGATGCTCCGGCAGTCGGTCCGCTATTGCGTCAAGAGCGAGCGGGCGCGGAGGCATGGCGCGGAGGATGACGAGGTTCGCTCCCTCCTGCCGCGGCTGTTCGACCAGCACCACCTGCCGAGGACCTCCCCCGGGACCGCGCGGCCCGGCGACGCGTGGGTCGCCTCAATGTGCGAGACGCTCTTTACAAGCTCTGACAAAACCCGGTCCAACTACATACATTCGTGGTGGAGGATACGGAAGCAGATCACACTGGCAGCGAGTGTCGTCCAGGCGTCGACGATCACCCCCAGCCGGTCATACCTCACCCGCAGCCGCCGCAGGCCCTTCAGCCAGCTGATCGTCCGCTCCACCACCCAGCGGACCTTCCCGAGGCCGCTGCCGTGCGGAGTCTTCCTCCTGGCGATTTGCGGCTCGATCCCCAGCCACCGCAGCAGCGCCCTCGTCCCCTCGCTGTCGTAGCCCCGATCGGCGTACAGCTCATCAGGCAACTCCTTCGGGCGGCCCGGCGTGCCTTTGACCCTCGGGTAGTCGAGCACCACGGGGACGATCTGCTTGTGGTCGCTGGCATTGGCCCCGGCCGTGCGGATCGCCAGCGGCACGCCGTGGCGATCGACCATCAGGGTGTGCTTCGTACCGGATTTGCGGCGATCGACGGGGCTTGGGCCGGTCGCCTCTCCGCCGCCGAAGGCCCGCACCGTCACGCCGTCGACGATCACCGTTTCGGCGTCGAGCTTGCCGGCCCGCTTGAGCAGGCCCAGCAGGTCCACGTGGAGGCGGTCCCAGATGCCGGCCTCCTCCCACTCCCGCAGCCGGCGGTGCGCCGTCCGGCCAGAGCACCCGAGTTCGGCCGGGACATCCTCCCACCGAGCCCCGGTGGTGAGCACGAACCAGATGACCCGGACGACGACCCGGTGCCCGATGCGGGGCCGGCCGCCCTTGGGGCCGACCGGTTGCTCCGGGGGCAAGTGGTGGGCGACCGCCTCGTAGTACTGCTCGGGGATGCTGGCGTTGGCCATGGCGGTAGTCTCCTTGATGGAGAGGGACTACCGGGACAGGGCGCAAACCGGATGCCAGCGGGTTTTGTCAGAGCTTGT